>DATKNH010000045.1 GCA_035541455.1 Syntrophorhabdales bacterium | reverse complement strand
GCAGGGAGGAGAGCGGCTACCAACGCCACAGCCGCAACCAGGAGAATGCCGAGGCTGATGGGCCTCGTAAGAAAAATAGTAGGATCGCCACGGGACAGAAGCATGGCCCGCCTCAGGTGTTCTTCCATCATCGGCCCGAGGATCATCGCAAGGAGCATTGGCGCCGGCTCGCATTCAAGTTTGCCGAAGATATAGCCCATGATCCCAAAGAGGGCCATGAGATGCACATCAAATTCACTGTTGCTCAGCGAAAAGACACCTATGCCGCAGAAGACGAGGATCGCAGGATAAAGCAGATGGTAGGGTACAAGGCAGAGGCGTACCCACAGTCCGATCATCGGCAGGTTGAGCACCAGCAGGAAAAGATTCCCGATCCACATCGAGACGATGACTCCCCAGAAGAGCGCCGGTTGATCGGTCATCACGGAGGGTCCCGGTTGGACGCCCTGGATAATCATTGCGCCGATCATAAGCGCCATGACGGGGCTCGTCGGGATGCCGAGGGTGAGCATGGGAATGAACGAGGCCTGGGCGCCCGCATTATTGGCTGATTCCGGTGCTGCAACGCCCTCGATCGCACCCGTACCAAACTCGGAACCATGCTTCGAGATCTTTTTTTCGACCGAATATGCGGCAAAGGAAGCGAGGAGGGCTCCACCGCCTGGGAGCACGCCCAGAAATGATCCGAGCGCTGTTCCGCGAATGATGGGCGCGACCATCCGTTTCCAGTCTTCGCGCGTGGGCATGAGACTGGTGATCTTGCTGACGATACGGTCGGCCACGCCTTCCCGCTCCAGGTTCAGAATGATCTCGCCGACGCCGAACATACCCATGGCAACAGTCACAAAGCCGATTCCATCCATCAGTTCCTTGAATCCCAGGGTGTAGCGCTGTGTCCCTGAATTCACGTCCGTGCCGATAATGCCGAAGAGCAGGCCGAGCACGATCATGCCTATGGCCTTCAGCAAGGAGCCCCGTGCAAGCACGACGGACGCGACAAGCCCCAGCACCATCAGGGAAAAGTATTCAGGTGCGCCGAACTTGAGGGCTACCTTGGCGAGCGGAGGTGCGAAGAGCGCTATGATCAGGGTGCAGACAGACCCCGCAAAGAAAGAGCCGATGGCTGACGTGGCAAGCGCCACACCTGCCCGGCCTTTGAGCGACATCTGATAGCCGTCGAGTGTGGTAACTATGGAAGAAGCCTCGCCCGGCAGATTGACGAGAATTGATGTGGTTGATCCGCCGTACTGGGCCCCGTAGTAGATTCCCGCGAGCATTATCAGCGCCGATACTGGAGGGAGCACGAAAGAAGCAGGCATAAGCATGGCCACTGTTGCGGCAGGCCCGAGCCCGGGCAGAACGCCGATAAGTGTGCCGATAAAGACACCGATGAGACAGTAAAGAAGATTGAAGGGAGTGAGCGCCGAGTGAAAACCGGTGGCTAAACCGGCGAAGATTTCCAATTCTCAACCTCCGAGCCAAGTGCCGCGGATGGGTATGGGCAAGCCCAGCAACCAGACAAAAATTATGGAAGAGCCGGCGGCGAGTCCGACTGCGAGGGCAAGCGCGACCGGCCATCGGAAGCGCTTGCTGGCATAGGCACTCACCAGTACGAGCAGGACGAGTGCGCAGGCGAGTCCGAGTCTGCGAAGCATCAGCGCAAAGAGTACATTGGATAGAGTGACCAAGACGAGTTTGCCCCAGGCCAGGCGCCCCACACCGGGGCCCGGCCTCAGCATGGTGTGTATAACAAGGATCAGGCCGATCAAGGCAAGTAGGCTTCCGAGCAGGGTAGGGAAATAGCCGGGACCCATGCGCATCGCTGTTCCCATGGGGTAGTGTCTGCCGTAGGCTGCGAATGCTACACCCACGCCGAGGAAGATGGCGCCGGACCAGAAGTCCTTGGACCTACACCAATTCGCCTTCAAGCGCTTACCTCCGTTGCCCTTCGGCCTGCTCTTACTCCTGCCACCCGCGGGTGAAGAGCCTGGCAGGCCGCGGGTGCCCGGCTAGAACAACTGGTACCGCGCAGCCAGGCCTCGGCTCGCCTCGGTATCCATCTTGAAATCGAATCGGTGTCGAAAGGCATCATCTGTGTTACTACCGCCCTATTGTTTCTCGATCTTTGCTTTTTCGATGACGCCTCTCCACTTTGCGATATCCGAGGTGAGAAGTGTTTTCAGAGCGTCGGGCGTGCCGCCGCGCGCCGTGACCCCGAGTTCAAGAAGTTTGCTCTTGACCTCCGCTGCCGCCAGAGCAGTATTGATCTCCTTGTTTAAACGGTCAATGATCGCACGGGGTGTTTTCGCGGGGGCAGCAATAGCATTCCAGGACGAGGCCTGGTAGCCTGGCACACCGCTCTCGGCGATGGTCGGGATGTCGGGCAGACCGGAGAAGCGCCGCTCCGACGTGATGGCGATAACCTTGACCACACCGCTCTTGAACTGGGAAATAATTGGCGCCAGCATGTCGAAGGCGAGCTGTACATCATTTCCTCTGAGTGCGACCAGCACATCAGGGCTGCCCTTGTACGGCACGATGGTAGCGTTGATACCGGTCATGCTGACGAAGAGCTCAGCGGACAGGTTTTGCGTGCTGCCGATGTTGATCGTGCCGATATTCAATTTCCCGGGGTTTGCTTTGGCGTAGGCGAGGACATCTTTGACGGAATTCCACTTGGCGTCCCCTTTTGCAATCATTGCTATGTCGAAGAAGCCAAGTGTCGATACAGGGGCAAAGTCGGCGACTGGATCATACGGGAGAGACTTGAAAAGCGAGGCACTTACTGCGTTGCCGTTCGACAGAAGGAGTAGCGTGTAGCCATCCGGCGCTGCCTTTGCAACTGCATCAGCGGCGACTATACCTCCTGCGCTGGGCCTGTTTTCAATCAACACCTGCTGGCCGAGCTGGGTTGAGAGTTTCTGTGCCACTACGCGACAGGTGAGATCTGCCACGCCGCCCGGTCCAAAGCCGACGATGATGTGGATCGGCTTTGTGGGGTACGTCTGTGCAGAAGCGTAGCCAGCGCAAAGAACGGCCACCGCGAGCACTCCCAATAGCAGGATTTTGAAATAATTCATGGTAAAGTCCCTCCTTTTTACTTCGTTTGAAACAATCACTGAAGTTCCTCGGTCACCTGCGGGAAGACGCGCTGATACGCTTCGGCATACTTGATGTTTTTTTTCTCTGAATTTCGGGCGGCCTGTACGCCGCGGTTCAGCGCCACGCGGGTGTAATACTCCCAGAGATATTCCTGTGCTTCCAATGTTTCAAACGCCTTTCGTTTCTTGTCCCAGACCGGTGTGATATCCAGCAGAACCTGGGGTTTCCAGTTACACTGCTCCGTTTGGTGCGGCTCGAAGAGAAAAACAGGGGGAGCGCCGAGCACTGCTCCACCGGGCTTATGACCGTGTGCCTGCGCGACGATCCGTGCTTCCTGCGCAACATGCGCCGCCATAGGGTGATCGAAATTGTACGGATCTTCCAAGGAATGCGTCAGAACAAATTCCGGCTTGAGGGATCTGTAAATATCAACGAGTCGATCCAGGTGCGCGGCAGTGAAATGCATCGGATAGTCACCGCAGTCGAGAAATTCTATTTCACCTCCCAATACTGCCGCAGCCTTCAGCGCCTCCTCCCTGCGCAACTCCTTTACCCGCTCCAGAGTCATGCCTCCCTCTTTCCAGAGCTTGGCTGATTCTCCTTTCTCTCCGAAAGAGAGACAGACGATCTTGGCTCTCCAGCCGCGGCTCGCATAGAGCGCTATTGCGCCGCCCGCCCGCCATACAAAATCACCCGAATGCGCGCTCACCACTAACACAGTCTTCTTTTGGTCTTCCGCCATACTCCTTCTCCTTGAACTTTATTTGCCTCCCGGCTTCGCGGTCGCTTCGAGGTCACAGCAAGAGCTCAAAGTGCGCCCGCAGCACTCTTCGCAGGTTGGAGATATGACGCCTCATCTGCGCCTCCGCTGTATCCGCGTCGTGCCGCTCCAGGGCGGAGAGGATCTTGCTGTGTTCGTCGAGGGAATCCTCTCCACGCCCCTGCACGAGCATGGTCTTGATGTTGTACCGCTTCAACTGATTCTTGATGGCCATCACCATGTCGACAGCCGGACGGTTAGGGCAGACGCGATAGACAACATCATGAAATCGCCAGTTGTTCTGAGAGTACTGCAGAAGATCGTGCGCCTTGAGACATTTCTTCATCTCGGAGAGGATCGCGCGCATCTCCTTCAGGTCTGCAGTGGAGAGATTCGGCACGCTCTGACGGATTACGAAGCCCTCCAGTAATTCTCTTACCTCCAGGTACTGCATCACCTCTTCGACGGAGAACCAGCGAACCCTTGCCCGCTTGTTTTCTTCGATCACCACAAGGTTCTCGCTCTCGAGCTTCAAGAGAGCTTTCCTGATTGTAGCGCGGCTCACACCCAGGTCTGCGGCGAGGGTTACCTCTGTGAGGCTTTCAGACGGACGAAAAAGTCCGTCGAGTATGCGCTGTCGCAACGAATGGTAGACCTGGTTAGTCTGGTCCCGCATTACTTCTCCTGTTCGCCACTCGCTGAGCGACGTGCATCTTGCAGCGTGTCGTAATAACGCACGCCCAGTTTAGCGAGCGCTTCGCGGAAACCGTAGAAATCAATGCCGAGCTGCCCCTCTTCGATCTTCTTTGTCGTACCTTGCTCTTTCTTTTCCCGGGCCAGCGATTGCTCGAGAGCATGGGCGATATCCGGTCGCTTGACGACCACGACGCCGTCATCATCGGCGACTATTAGATCACCGGGTTCGACAAGCGCGCCGGCACAGACAGCCGGGGCGTTAACCCAGCCGGCCTTGTTCTTGGTAGTGCCCGTGCAGACAACGGCCGCGGTCCAAACAGGGAAACCAAGCTCTCGGAGTTGCGCTGTGTCCCGCACACCGGCGTCCATGATGAGTCCTTTGACTCCTCGCTTCATTAAGCTTTTGGCGAGCAACTCGCCAATCATCCCGTGCTTGTTCGATTCCCCTTCTGTGGTTACAACCAGGATATCGCCTGGTTGGCAGCACTCCACGGCGGCGTGAACCATAAGGTTGTCACCGGCAGGACAGATCACTGTAACAGCAGGGCCGCAGACTGCTTGTCCCTGTTGTATTGGCTTCATACTGTCGTTGAGAAGCCCGGTTTGTCCCTGTGCCTCGTAGACGGTCGCTGTCCCGAGCCGCGCAAACTCGCTGCATGTCTTTTCATCACAGCGCGGAATGGTTCTGACGATATATCGCTCCATCTGATATCTCCCTTCACCTAAGCGGTTCTGTCGAAACTCACACAAGATACATTCTTTATCACGGATAAGAGCGGATCAGAAAAGAGATAAGAGCGGATGAATATTTCTTGACCGGAGTTGTGATAAGACGCCACCTCCGGTCAACCCTCAGCACCTCCGGTGCGGTGACCTGCGCGCAGCGCTGAGGTGTGTCCAGCATTGACGTGGTATCACAATGCTGGACACCAGTACGCCATCAGTCTTTATCTCTCTTCGCTTCTATCTGTGTACATCTGTGATAAAAATTCAGTTCTAGCTTTCTAAAACTCGTGACATTACCTCCTAAGCTCACTCGACAAGCGAGGTCGGGTTCTTGACGATCATCGTCCTCACCTCCGACTCGGAGAAGCCGTTTTGCAGCAACTTTTCCGCATACAGCGCCAGGCCTTCATCCGGATAAACACCGGTAGTCTGCCCCAGATCGGTGCCAAGCACCACGCGATCAGCACCGATAGCCCTTATCTGCCCGATGGCTACGTCCCATGCAACTTTGCCGGTTGCCGGTGTGGTGTAACAGTGCTCGACGAATGCACCGCTTTTGAGCATTTCCTTCTGCTCCTCGACCGCATAAAAGGTGGATGGAAAATCCACATGGGTGATGATGATCCGCTCCACCTTGCGTTCTTTTGCTGCCTTTACAAGGGCGAAGGCTTCCTCCTTGGAAACGTGGCTGGTGGCGAGGATCATGTTGAAGCGGGCAATGATATCGAGGACGCTGAAGACCTCATCTTTCAATGTGCCGTCTTTGAGAATGCAGATGGTAGGCGCAACAATTCCCTCGGCCTTCATCTGTTCCTTAATCTGTGCCCAGTAGGGAAGTTTCTGGGACGGGCTGCTGGCAAGATGGGCAAGCTCGTGCTGCGAATCAACGGTCGGAAACCAGACCAGCTTGGCCCCCGAGCGGCCGGCCATCTCCACAGCCATGGGATTGATGCCACCGACCGAGCTGTTCAACGTGATGGTGCCGATGGCATTGCAGCTGGGAAATATCTTTCGGATCGTCTGCGCACGTTCTGAAGTGCAAAAGTAGTGCGACTTAATGGCGTATCCTTTCATGCCGGATGTGATGATCCTCTGGGCCATTTCAACATCGTCCATCTTCCTTGGGAGTACATCGGGAGCCGAATGCACGTGCAGATCGTACGCTTCGCTCAATATAGGGTTCACGTTAGATGACCTCCATCGTTATTGCTATAAGTGTTCAGCACTTTTGCTGTCATTAATGATAGCAGATCTGGGGACGGTGTCAATCTTTTTTTGAGAGCCGGCAGGGAGGGGAAGAGCTTGACGGGAAATGGCCGTACTGGTATCTTCTGGAATCACCCAATGGAGAGGTAATCGCATGAGAGAAAGGGGTCTCTTCCTCACGTGTGTAGCGGTCCTTCTTTTTACCGGAGTTTTTTGGACTGGACTGGTCTCGGCAGCTCCTTATCCTGAGAAGCCTCTGGAGATCATCTGCCCCTACGCGCCGGGCAGCACTACAGACATTCTCCTCAGGGTTATCACGGACGTCGGGTCAAAATATTTTGGCCAGCCCATGGTGGTGGTCAATAAACCCGGTGCCGGCGGTGCACTCGCCGCGGCTGATGTGATCAGTTCGAAGCCTGACGGATATAAAGTCTTTTGGGGTGCACATGTCTTTTTTGCAACCACGACCAAGACTCAGAAAGTCCCGTTCGATCCGGATGACCTTGCACCACTTGCAAACTTCGTGGAGCTGAAGATGGGCATGGTAGTGAAGGGAGACTCTTCTTTTAAGAACTTCGATGACCTCCTGAATTACGCGAGGAAAGCCCAGGGCCAGTTCAAATGGGCGCACGTTGGGCGCGGGATAGGACTTCACATGAGTGGGATGGTTATATTTCGCAAGGCGGGAATCGCGACCATCGATGTGCCGTACAAAGGAACGGCTGAGGCGCTCGTGGCGCTGCTGGGCGGACACGTTGATGCGGCGAGCCTGGCCTATGGGGCGATGTCAGAGCAAGTCGCGGCTGGGAAAGCGAGGTACCTGATGTTCTATACCGACAAACGATTCAAAGATCACCCCGACGTGCCGACTGCGGTGGAACTCGGCTTTCCGAATGCGGTTCTGCCGGCCTTCTTCGGGCTCTACGTGCGCAGAGATACCCCGGAGCCAATCAGGAAGGTGCTTGCGGAGACGTGCAAGAAAATAACTGAGGACCCGGAGACAAGGAAGGGCATCGAGAGGGTTGGTGAAGCCCCAAGGTTCGGCGGACCTGAATTTGTCAGGGAGGAAATAAGGAAACAGGAGGCTGTCGGTATTCCTATTCTGAAGGAGCTGGGTCTCTACGTGGGCAAGTAGTACCCGTTTATATGTGTGAAGCCCGCGGTGCCGGAAGTTGCAACCGCACTCTTAAGCGTTCATGCCTCCGTCGGCCAGAAAAATACTCCCCGTTGAAAAACTGCTCTGATCTGAAGCGAGAAAAAGCGCAAGGCGCGCGATTTCCTCGGGTCTTGCGTGTCGCCCGAGGGGGATGCGCGCATTGATCATCGCGGTGCCGTCCTGCCCGGTAACGGCACTGATCCGTCTTTCAATCTCAGTCTGGAAGGCATTATCGATCGGACCCGGCGCGAGGACATTAACCCTGATCCGCCGTACCGCAACTTCCTTTGCGACTGTGCGCATGAGCCCCACGAGCGCGTGCTTGGATGTTACATATGCGCAGGAGTTCGGGCTTGATGTGACACCCATGATGCTCGAGGTAATGATAATGCTGCCGCCGTCCTTCATCTGGGGCAGACCGTACTTGCAGGCAAGGAACGAGCCGCGAACGTTGACCGCCATAACCGTATCAAAGATATCTTCCGGATAGTTTGTAATCGGGCTGGTGGTACCGCTGTGTCCCGCGTTGCTGAACAGAACATCGATCTTGCCCCATCTGGCGACTGTGCGATTGATGTAATTCTGTGTCTCCTGGAAGCTGGACACATCGGCCTTTGTGCTGTCTACGGTATCGTTGTGCGCTTTGATGGAATCGACGGCGCGAGCGAGCGACTCCTCGTTGCTGTCGACCAGCATGACTTTGGCACCCTCGCTCAGAAAGAGGGATGCGCTCGCAAGTCCGAGGCTGCCTGCGCCTCCGGTGATCACACAGATTTTACCATCCAGCACTCCCATGGTTTACCTCCCGACTATTTCTGCTGATCGTGTTCGTTCTCAGGCTATCTTGAGAAGCTTCTTTGCATTTCCTGAGAGTATCTTATTCATGTCGGCAGGAGGGATCTTAAGAGATGTGAGACCCTCCAGGTTAGCCCTCACAAACCGCTCGCCCGCTTCAGGGCCGAACGGGTAATCCGTCCCGTACAAAACGTGATCCGGACCCAGAAAAGCATAGCCGCAGGCATATGCCTCAGGAGGCCCGGCACTGAGAGCGTCGTCTGCGTAAATATTTTTCCAGTATTCAGAGAAATCCCTCGGAAGCTTTTTCCTGAGGGCCACCATACCGGAATCAATCCTGCCGGCAAAATAAGGGTACATAGCTCCAAGGTGATGCATCACTATTTTGAGGGCAGGGTAGCGGTCCATGACTCCTCCGAAAATGAGTCTCCAGACTGCCAGCGTCGAATCGAACGGCCATCCGAAACGGGACATGAACATCCACTGGCTCTCATCAGCAAGAGGATACGATTCCCAGTTGCAGGGATGCAGGAAGAGCGGGAGATCGTGTTTGGAGATTTTCTCGTAAAAAGGAAAGTACTCAACGGAATCGAGGCCTTTCCCACGCTGATTTGTGGCCACCGTGACCGCGCGGCAGTCCAATTCATTGATGCACCGCTCGAGTTCATGCATGGCCCTCTTCATGTCAAGGAGCGAGACCGCGCAGATATTGACGAATCTGTCGGGATGCGCCTTGCACAAGGTGTAATTGTCATTATTCGCTCGGGTGCATATTTCGGCCGCTGTGTCCGTATCGAAGCCGTCCAGGGTTTCCATCGTGAGACAGACTGCCTGCACGTCGATACCATACTTGTCCAGAATGCGGAGCCGTGCCTCAGGGTCCGCGTTCTCCACAGGGCATGGAAATTTCTTCGAGCCCTCCTTGTCGGCTGCCTGGCGAGCCCTTCGCCCCTTTTCGATTATTTCGATATTGGTCGCTGAGATATGATGAGAATACGTATCAATGATCATGCGTCCTCCTCCCCCTTGGTTCAGCGTAGGATCTTTCCAGTCATGCGCTACAGTTATTTTCGGGAAACAAGCGCAAACGCCCTGATGGGTGACGCACTCGAATCTCTCATGAGCAAGGGCGCGCAGATGAACGTAAACATCCGGTCCTGTGGAAGCCTGTCGAGATTGACCAGATTTTCTATATGGTAGCACGGCCTTTTCCTCATGAGCATGTGTGTTGATCGATCGCCTGCGTGATCTACAGTCGAAGCGTCCACGCCGAATATCAGAATGCCCTCATCGAGCATCCATTCTACCGCATCAGTTCGGATCTCGAGGTAGTGGCTCCAGTAAGCTTCGGTGCCGTAGTGGGGAGCTGCGTCTGTGCGGAAGAGAATGTAGGTAAGGTCTTTGGGATTGATACGATAACGTTCCAGTCTTGTCTTCACGTCATCCGCGGTTACTGACTCGCCGGGCTTTCTATCCGAGTAATCCTGCATGATAGCGTTTCCGGCCAAAAGGTCGACGGGCATCTGGTCGATTCCCGTACCTGCAGGGTTGAAGTGAAGCGGCGCGTCGATGTGCGTGCCTGCGTGATCACCCATTACCAGAATGTTCGATTGGTGGGAGACGCCGTTCGGCTTTACCGAATCCTTGTGCGCCGTGAATATACCGAGATATGTTTTGGTTATGGCCGGGAAGACCGGCATATTGGTGTGGATCGGACGGGACAGATCAATGATATCGTGGTTTATAACCATAGTGCTCTCAGCTCCTTTTCATTACGGCCTTGCCGCGCGTGTCACAGATAGATTTTATCCTTGAGCCATGTGACATAGGCAGCCATGCCTTTGTCAATGTCGTACTCAGGTCCAAAACCCAGCTCTTCCCGGATTCGGCCTATATCGAGGCATGCATTGATGTCGAGGGCTGATTTAGTTGCGGTGATCTCTCCGAGATCTTTACCCAGGATAATCTTTGCTCCAGGTGCCACTTTCAAGACCGCGTCCCTTATCTCTCCGAAAGTGGTCAGTTTCCCCATGCCGAGATTGTAGATGCGGTGCTTCAACTTATCCGCGGTGTGTATCATGATGACACCGCGGGCGCAGTCCTTGACGTAGATATTGTCATGCCCCTCGGCCTCGTCAATGTTCGGCAGTTCGCACGGCGTTCCGTCCACTGCAGACTGGGCTATCCGGTGCATCGGGCTCCTCACGCCCGCGAAGAGAGGCCCGTAGATTCTGCTGGCCCGTATCAGGGCCACATTGAGGCCCGCTTTTGCTGCATAGAGCAGGGCAATGTTCTCTTCGGCCCTCTTGGTCCCGGGTACGTAGCGGTCCGATTCTACGCTGAGCAACAACTCTTCTTTCAATGGCTCTTTCTGTTTTATGCCCTGGTAGACTGCTTCCGTACTGATCGCGCTGATCCTGCCGATACCCGTCCTGGCGGATGCTTCCAGTATATTGATCGTGCCGAGCACGTTGACCCGCATTGCATCGTAGAGATTTCCCTTTGCCTCGTACGACGAGGCCGCATGAATAATGCTCTTGACGCTATGATCTTTGATTGTTTTCTCGACTGCGTCCAGGTCTGTGATATCGAGGGGGGCCACGAACAGCTTCTTGTCCCGGTATTGTTCAAGAAAAGGGGCGAGTTCTTTCTGCTTGTGGATAGTGAGGAGTACCCGCTCACCCTGCTCACACAAAAGCTTCGCCAACGAACCGCCCAGAAAACCCATACCACCTGTAATCATGATCATAGTGTCACCTCTTGGAACTCATGCCCAACGCGGGCCGCTGCCGAAACACTGTTTCCTTCGCTGCTCCGCCCCGCGCGACCCGCGGAACATCAATGTGGCAGCTCGCGGGTGCCCCGCTACTACAGTTCAATCTGCCGTCTACCCAAAGGGTGTCCCAATCCGTCCTTCACGTCGCCGCACCCGCAAGCGGGTACCCGAGGAAAAGTTCTTCCGGCAGCGAAGTTGAGTCGACAATATCCAGTCGGCAAAAGACCAACTTATCACTGCCCGAATGCTCGCAATTGCGACTTAAATCGTTATGAGATCGTCGCCCGTTGTGTGGAGCCGCTCGTATCCTTCTCTTGTGGCGAGATAGGTCTCGCCCCAGAATATCACATTTTTGCCGTCCGCTGTCTGCACCAGGGGATGCACAATCGCTGCATAGCCTGGGATGAAGAGACTCTCGTTGTCCACGCTGACCCTTTCTTCTACCAGGTCGATACCGCAGACATGACCGAAAGGCGCCCTGGGCACGAACTCCGTTTTGGCGATGTATGCCTGCATGGCGAGAGCCACATCTTTCACTCTTCTCCCGGGTTGTATCTCTTCGATGCCGCGCCGAATGGCGTCCCTGGCCACGGTTTGCATCTTTCGCAATTCTTCGTTGGGCTTCCCAACGTTGACCATGCGAACGAGCTGCGTCCAGTAGCCCTTGTAACGCGGAGTGATCTCAAGAACAATACTTTCGCCGGCCTGAATTTTTCTTTCAGAAGGGCTGACAGGAAGCGGCAGTGACCGCTCCATGTTGAATGAAAACTGCCCGGAGCCGATCAGCGTGAAATGTTCGTCAGTACCCTGCCGGCGCGAAACGTACTCTATCTCAGCCACAATTTCGTACTCAGTCACTCCCGGCCGTATCATGTTAAGGGCGGCTTGGAAACCTTGATCCGCCAGGGCCGCTCCTTTACGGTAAATCTCAATTTCTTCGTCACTGTGCTGGAAGCGGATCGCCATGATATCCTCGTGCACATCCAGCAACTGGGCATCCGGGAGCTCGGTGCGAAGGTAGCGATACCACGTTGTGGGCAGCATCTCAAAGTTGACTCCGATTTTCCCTTTTGCTGCGCCTTGTGCTTTTATAAGAGTCACCGTGTCGGCGATGAAATTGGTGCTCACGCGCACATCCTTCACCATCGACCGCTCCATTGAAGCTCGCTTCGAAAAATCTGAGTAGTTGAAAAGTATCGGGTCAATCCCAGGAAAGAGCACTGCCACCTGCCGCTGGAAGAATATGTGATTATCGGTATACCACCTGAAGTCGCCGTGATAGCTGTGGCCGACCGTCATGTTGCCGATGAGCACCAGTGCCTGCAGCTCTTTCTCAGCGAGAAGTTTCTGAAGGGCCTCTTGTCTGCGCTTTTTTTCAGTCTCTGTGAATGGCATGGGTATTCTCCTTCATCTTTGACGGATAGATCGTCGAGATTACGCGTTATTTCTTTTCCTGCAAACGCGGTATCTTGTTCTCAGCGAAAAGCTTCAGAAGCCTTGCGTTGTTTTCTTCCAGGTATTTTTTTAGATCTGCAGCGTTTCTGTAGGCGACTTCAATTTCCAGTTTTCCAAGCAGATCAATGAATTTCGGCTCATCCATGGCCTTGTGTAACGCGGCATCCAGTTTTGTCACTACCGCGTCAGGCGTTCCTTTCGGAGCAATAAACATGAAGTAGGCACCAGTGGTGAAATCGTAGCCCAGCTCGCGCAAGGTCGGCACATCGGGAAACGCCTTCATCCGTTTGTCTCCCTGGGCGGCGAGCAGGCGCAGCTTTCCATCCTTTACGTGGGGCATCCATTCGGTGCTGCCTGACTCAGCGGTAATGTGGCCTCCGAGGAGCGCTATCATTGCAGGGTTTGCGCCCTGGTAGGGCACATGCGTCCACTGAATGCCTTCCTGGCGACCTATAAACTCCATTGCCAGATGCATGGGAGAACCTGTTCCACCTGTGCCGTAGGTCACTTTCTTCGGGTTTTGGCGTGCGTACTCGACCAGCTCTTTCAGAGTGCGCCAGGGAGAGTCTGACCTGACGACGATCGCATTCGGAGAGAACCCGTAATGCATGATCGGGACGAAGTCATCAAGCTTGTAGGTCACGGTCTGTACGTGGGGAACGAAAATCAGCCCCGCGTGGCTGCACACTCCCAGGTGGTAACCATCGGCTTTTTGTCTTGCGATGAGGCCGAGTCCCACTGCACCGCCTGCGCCGCCCACGTTTGAAACCGCAAGCTGCTGACCGAGGAGTTTCTCCGCAGGTCCCGCGAGAGCGCGGGCAGTGGTGTCCATGGTGCCACCCGCCGCATAAACCACGGTCACGTTTACAGGCCTCGCAGGATATTCCTGCGCAGCCGAAAAACCGCACATCACGGCCATAAAAACAGCAGTCAGAAGTATTCTATTTCTCAGCAAGTCCATGATGCTCCTTTCCCGAATGTAAGAGGGGCGTCTTTCTCCAGCCGATCGGATCGCTGTTTCATTCCATATTTGGAACGATGTTTCAGAATATGATACCCCTACTTTTTATTGTACGGAGGTACCTTTGTCAAGAAAAAATTGAAGAAAATATGGCTGAGAGAAGGATGGTGAAGAGAGCTGCGTTGTTTCCGTACGTGTAGGAAAAAACCTTCGTATCACCATGTCCATTCGTTTGGAAACTCCTTCGCTTCGAGACGGCTTGGCGGCCGTGAGGTGCCCAATGAGCAGCATCTGAAAGGATTTAAAGCAGCGAGGCATAGGGCATAGATTCTGCAACGAGGGTCTCAGGTTGCGCTTTTTTCGGGAGGAAAGGTTTATGAGTTGGTATTGGGATGTGCTTGTCGGCATCGGGATTTTCAACGTGCTCTTCGTGCTTGTCGTATGGTCAGCGTCCGTCGTGCGCGGCCAGGCGGGGTCAGAGGCTTCACCATTGATGCAGGAAGCCCATATCTCGCACGAATGTATTCTCCATTTTCTGAAGACGATGTGTATGGCAGGGCATCAGAAGGTCTAGCGGGGAGACAAAAGGAGAGGGTCGGGAGCTTTTGAAGCGGCCGATTGGCGGGGGCAACGTGGGGGAGTATTGGCAGATGAAGTCCGGGTCGAGAGTGATTGTTGTTGATGATGATGAGACGCTCCGACTGCTGCTACAAGAGACCCTGAATGAAGAGGGCTTCGAGGTTCTCCTGGCCGCAGACGGGGAGGAGGCTTTAAAACTCTACCGGGAAAGCGAAGGTAACGTTTCCGTTGTTGTCTCCGATATTGTAATGCCGAGGATGGATGGCCTGACCGCCGCCCTGGAAATGCGAAAGATAGATGAGAACGTGACGTTCTTGTTCATGAGCGGCTGTGACTCTGAGCGAATAAAGGCCATAGGCATCAACATAGAAGATATTCCTAACTCCTGCTTTTTCCCGAAGCCTTTCGGATTTGAGGATATGGTAAGCAGGATAAGGATGCTGGGGTGACAGTAGGCTGGCCGGTGATTATGACAGGCTACTGGGGGTTTCGGTCGAGGCAATCCGTCTGGGCTTTCACGGAGCTGATATTGAGCGGATTGGCAATCCTCGGAGGAAGTTTACATCCGGACGCCTGGCCGGACAACCGGCATTGTTCATTCCATAATTCCTCAGCCTCCTTGCCTGCTTCCAGAAGGCAGTGCACCAACACTTCCCTCTTTTGCATTTTTTCGAGCCGTCGTTTCAGATTCTCCACTTTTTCCTGGTATTCGGCGTACTGCCTTTGGTCTTCCCGTTCCAGATCTTCGAGCGACATGTCTCTCTTTTGCGCCTGGCCTGCAATCCTTGCCTCGAGCTTAGCAATTTCCTCGGCCCGCTCGGCTGCGCTCAACCTTTGACCGTAGGCAATCAGAGGTTTTACCTCGTTGATAGCAATAGCGAAATTGAGGCCCTCAGCCAACCGCTTGTCGATCGTCATAGTGTTAATGCCTATGACCTCCCCTCCGGCATTGATTAAGGGACCCCCGCTATTCCCCTGGCTTATCGCTGCGTCCGTCTGGATCAGCCTAAAACCGAACTGAGGAAGCTTTCGATCTTTTGCACTCACAATTCCTTTGGTGACAGTAGACTCCAGTCCCCGGGGAGAGCCGATCGCAAACACGGTGTCACCCTCACGGCAGGCAGCGCTGTCGCCCAATTTGAGAAAAGGAGAATTGCTATAGCCTGCAGTTCTTAAAAGAGCAAAGTCTTTCTCGGGATCAAACTTTACAAGGTCGACGCCCGTCGTCTCTCCGGAGGAGAACTGGGCAGTACCTCTGGCTGCCAGAACCACGTGGCCATTTGTGACGATGTAGCCATCCGGCGTCACAAGAAATCCTGAGCCGAGACCGCCTGGGTACCTGAGCGTCACCACAGCCCTCTTGGCTTCCTGGAGGAACTGCGCCGTGTCACCGCCGGCTATGAGTCCTCCTGCCGCTGACGACACATCCGTCGCTCCCGTCGAAGCGACCATATGGTTATCCTTACCGGGCGAGGCACTCGATTTTGCGGGTGACCGTGAACTCGGGCCGGAACCGTAAAAGAAAATCAGCCCGAGGAGAAAAAGGAGGACCACTGCGAGAGCCAGAAAGGAGCGCATAGATGTTCTTTCTGCTCTTGTTGCTTCACCCGTGTTTGGCGGCGGTGTATCACTCGTCGTTGCTGATTTGTCAATCAGTGGGGCTCGCGTCGCCCCCTCCAGTGGCAAAGCCACATGGAGCCTCCCCCTCTCGCTCGCCGTGCTCGCTAGATAGATTCCTGCGGGCGGCGTCGAGCAGCAGAGGACAACGCTTTCAAGCGTGGGTGAATGCATGACCTGTCTGCGCGATCGCGTGCTCTGAGTACCACGGGCTTGCCCGTGGGCATCTATTTCTGCCGGTGAGAGCTCTCCTGTGGAAGTATCCGGTTCGTTGACGGACAGGTAGTCGAGAAGCGTGTCTCGAGCCCAGGTGATTTTCTTTAGTCGTTCCCAGGACCCCTGACTGTCCGGTTCGCCCCGCGTGGTCCCGCTTGCTTCATGTCGCCTGCTGAGGGTATCGGATGCGTTGATAATGTCTTGTCTGGACGCATTCTTCGATAGTCCGAGAATGTCGTAACATGTCTGCAGCAGCTCGTCCACACTTTTGCCTGCTCGCATCCGAAGAACTTCCCGTGCCGCCCGGAAGAGTCATACACCAGCCCGAGCGGACTGAAACCGGCGCTGGATTACCTACTCAATTTTCGGTCGATAGCGCGAAGAACATTAATTGGATTTGGTTGCGCAGGCACCTGTTGTAACCTCCACGGATGAAAAGAAGCCCGTGGAGGTTACGGTGCCAGAAAAACACTTGCTTTAAACCGGCAGGCGGTAGAACTTTCTCGCGTTCTCTTCGTATATTTTGGTTTTGTCCTCGTCGGTTATGTTCATCTCTTCGATGGCATTTATTGTCTGCCTGTAATTTCTGTTTCCGAATTCCATATCGCCGAGGGGCATGTCAATGCCGAAAAGGAGATGATCTGCGCCAAAGAATGCATGGCCGCACATGAGGGCGGGCGTGTTCCCGTACAGGGCCGTGTCAGCATAAAACATTTTGTAGTAATCGAGAGGCGCTTTTGTGAGTCCCTGAAAGTATTTCTGCCCCCATCGCATCTCCCCGAGATCCTGGAACTGGCGTATTCTTTCCGCGAGATAGGGCACCATGCCGCCGCAATGGTGAGTGAGGAATTTTATGTTGGGAAATTTTTCCAGTATCCCGCTGAAAATCAAGCGCGTCATGGCCGCGGTGGTTTCGTACACCCAGCCGAACGTATTAAAGATTCTGTACTTAGATTCTGTTTCCGTCCTGTAATCAGGATAGTCAGGATTCCTCATGGGATGAATCACCAGGGGAAGGTTGTACTGAGACATCTTTTCGTAAAGGGGAATGAACTCGGGTGAATCGAGAGGCTTATCGTTTACAGGGGTGTAAATAAGGACGCCCCTCATCCGGAGCTCGGTAATGGCCCGATCAGCTTCTTTCAGGGCAGCGTGCATGTCGTTCATCGGCAAACAGGCGACGGCAGCAGGGAATCGGTCGGGGTACTTGGTGACCAGTTCGGCCATCTCATCA
This sequence comes from Syntrophorhabdales bacterium, assembly GCA_035541455.1. Lineage (NCBI taxonomy): Bacteria > Pseudomonadati > Thermodesulfobacteriota > Syntrophorhabdia > Syntrophorhabdales > Syntrophorhabdales bacterium. The sequence goes on along the minus strand of DATKNH010000045.1, from coordinate 19,921 downwards.
TTTAACGCCTTGGAGAGTTCCACCGATTGCTTCGGGGCTGCCAGTTCAACCGACGGCCAGGAGGGGGTGATTACCTGAACAAGACCTTCGTATTTGTCCATTATCCGGAACCGCGCCTCCATGTCGTAGAGCGGCGGGAAGGTGTCGACCATGTAGGCGCACTCCTTGGGAGCTGCTTTGCGCAGAAGCTCGCGGTACTTCGGGGGTGCCACGTGGGAATAGCCGTCGATCAGCAAGGGGTATCTCTTCTTCATTCTTCTTCCTCCTTCTCTTGTTTTTGTATCTTGGTTCGTCGGAGGTCCCAGAAATAGGGTTTGCGCCTTTCGTCGTTGCTGCGATCATCGTGACTCCTCCATGTACACCAGTACTATGTCGGAGTCCCGATGACCTGGCGCCTAGAAATCCATCAAACCCATCCTGGAACCTCCGAGTGAAGCTCGCTTCGCTCGCGGTAGAAAAGCGACTGTCATTAACCTATGGGTTGAAAATTGTGGTTTGTTTTTACACTGCTTGCTAACAGACGTCTTTCTCCATGTAACTCGTGACAACAGCGGGTTCATGTTTCTCTTCCATCTTGCTAGTCGCACAAGGTACGACGGTCTTCCTAGCGCAGCGGGTCGTGGAACTATCTATACACGCCGTACTCTTTTGTGTAGTCTACCATGGCGTGAATGGTATCTGCCTTTCCTTCATCCATCGATGTCCCCAAGGACATGATATAGCCGCCGCCTTTTCCCACCACGTCAATGAGACCCTTGCAATATGCCTTTACCTTCTCCGGGGTCCCTGTAAGGATCATTCCAGAGGATACGTTCCCCCCAACGCAGATCTTACTGCCGAGAAGTTCTTTCACCCGCGCCATATCGGTTCTGTCGAAAATCCACAAGCACGAGCCTTTGGGCAACTCCGCAAGATATTCAAGCCGCGTGTTGTAGGAACCCTCGCAAAAACAGAAAGGCACGCACCCCTCCTCTACAAGCCCTAGAAGTACTGCCTTGAGCGTCGGCCAATAAAAAGTGCGGAACTGTTCGTCGGACATGAACCCATCAGCACCCTTGTGCAAAGGGATGAACACGACGGGACAGCCATTCATGGTTGCACCCGCCACTCCCTGTTTTATTGCGAGAGGGGTAAAGCGTTCGACTGCTTTCAGGATCATATCGGGCCGCCTGTACATGTCGAGCGTCATGGCCCGCGTGCCTCTCAACGTGTCGCCGATTATATCGAACGGCGCTTTTGTCGCTCCTCCTACACAGCTGGGGAAACCCATGGCTTTGGCTTCTGTCTCAAAGGCCCCGATTTTCTGGATGAAAGCCATGGCTTCATTTCCCGCATCGATCAGCGCTTTCAGAGCATTCTGGACCTGAGGAACGCCGAAGGGGATCATGTGCAGCGAGACGAGTACTATTTCCCAACAGTCCGTGAATGGGGCTAAATTCCTCAGAGGCTCCAGTGCCCCGAAAGCGCGGGGCATCCAGCGTCGTATCCAGAAATCTGATGGATCATCGATCAGTGCCTCATAGTCCTCGGGAAGCATATACTCGCCTTCAACGGCCTGGTAGGCTGACTCCTTTGATATGCCGTGGCCCGGCCATTTGTATTGCTTATACTGCAGGATCTCAAAAATCTTTCCTGCACCGATGAGGGCAGGGGTTACGTAGTAATCGGGCCTGAACTCCTGCAGAAATTTCTTATGGGCCGCGACCAGCTTGTCTGTATCGTACATTGCCTCATGCGCGGTTACGCCGTAAAGGTACGAAGGCATGAAGGTGCTGAGAAGCAATATTGGCACCCTGTCCGGCGTCTTCTCCATACCTACAGCATCTTTGAATCTCAGCACAGCCGCTTTGTAGGTAGCCTCAGCCTCGGGATTCTGGAACTGAACGCCTTGCGGGGAAAGCCATGTCTCAAATCGCGCTGCCCGTCTCTCTATGGGTGACATCGCTGCCCATTGCTTCTCCATGCCCGTCCTCCTTGTTCCCGTGCTTCTGGTCTTATTGTATACGCCAAGAAGAAAATAAATCCAGCCCTAATACGACGTGTGATGGTCAGGTTGTAATTGGCTGGATTGATATGTTATTGTTGACCATAGAAAACGCATTGGGGAGAACAGGATGAATAGAATCGTGTTAATAGCGCTGGCAGTCGCGGCCCTTGCGATTACCGGGTGTACGGAAAAGCCCAAGGCACAGCCTGCGAGTGCTGCGCAGGGGGCTGGTGAAAGTGGTACTATGCAGCCCAGTCCCGCGCATGGAGGAGCGTCTCAGTCAGGGCAGGCGGTAAATCCTCATGCGGCCGTGAAGCCGATGGAGATGAATGCCGGAGCGGATCATAGAGGAAAGGTAGTATCTACGATGAATGCGTCCGGCTACACTTACATGGAAATAGAAGAGAACGGGAAGAAGTTCTGGGTTGCAGCCACGCAGGTCGAGGTCAAACCCGGAGACGAGGTTGTATTTCCGGACTCGCCGCCAGTAGAGAATTTTCGCAGCAAGACGCTCAATCGCACGTTTGACAAGATTATTCTTGCCCCCGCCGTACAGGTTAACGGAAGGCCCGGGCAGATGGGCGCTCATCCGCAGACGGGTGATGCGGGAACTAAGTGACGACAGAATTGAAACGGGTGTGCGATTAGGCGCCCGGTTGCGTAAGTTGGGTTGCTCCAACCGTTGGGGAGAGAACGTTGTCGCTGCCGCTTTTGCTTTGCTTCCTTCTGGTTTTAACGGTTGTACCCGCGCAGGCGTATACTGATCCCGGCTCCGGTCTGCTTTTGTGGCAACTGATTGTATCGGGTTTCGTCGGGTGCATCGTTTTTCGCTTCCGGAAGATCTTGCATTTGGTTAAAAGAGATCGCAAAGGGAAAGAGCGCTGATCAGCAAGAATTGTTCGTTTCGCGATCCGGCAGGCCGGTTAGCTGTGCTTGACGGACGTGTTTTGCGCGTCGTCTCAAAGCCTGCCGTTGAGAGCTTGAGTGCCTTTCTTCATTCTCCGATCGCTCGACACTTCGTAGATCGCGGAGACCTCATAGACAGCAAGATAGCCAAAGAAATAGATGCAACGAGTCTTTTCCGTCAACTCGGAGAGAATGGCTCCGGCTGTGATGATTCTGAAGCTGCGCTTGTCCTGGAGCATCCGCTCACAGAGTTCCCTTCCTATCCTCACGAATGGCCCGCTGAGATGCTCCATGCGGCAGCGCAGTTAACGCTTGAAATTGGAGAAGCCTTTCTCGGTGAAGGGATCGGCCTCAAGGATGCCGACCCTCGCAATATTCTCTTTCGTGGACCCCATCCAGTATTTGTCGATGTGCTCTCCTTTGAAAAGAGGGACCCTGGAGACCCGGTGTGGCTACCCTATGCCCAGTTTGTTCGCAGGTTTCTTTTGCCTCTGGCTGTAAACAGGCGTTTTGGTGTTCCGCAGAGTCTTCCGGCTCTCACCGGAGATGATGGCCTTCGGCCGCAGGACGTGTATCCGCTGCTAAGCTGTGCCACAAAGTTTCTCCCTCCCTTTTTTACACTTGTTACTGTTCCGGTCTGGCTTTCGAGAATGGTGGCCCGAAAAAATACGTCTATCTATCGGAGGAATCGGCGGGACGGCATCGAGAGAAGCCAATTCGTTTTGCGATCGCTCTTTGGACGCTTATGCAAGCTGACCAGAAAGCTTACGCCTGTACAGGCTGAATCGGACTGGTCGTCTTATACGGGTTCGAACAGTTACTCCCCTGAAGATTTTTCAGCGAAAACGTCATTCGTAGAAAGAGCCCTTGACGAAGCACGCCCGAAGAAGGTTCTCGACATCGGGTGCAACACGGGGTATTTCAGTGCGATTGCGGCGAGGCAAGGTGCCCGTGTGGTAGGTATCGACAGCGATCCCGTGGTAGTTGGACAGACCTGGCACCATGCCAGGAAAGAAGACCTGGATATCCTGCCTCTGGTAGTCAATATAGCCAACCCGACGCCCCCTCTCGGTTGGTGCAACCGGGAATCCGCCTCGTTTCTTGAGCGCTCCCTTGGTGTCTTTGATGTGGTCATGATGCTTGCGGTCGTGCATCATGTGATGGTGACCGGGCAGATACCTCTCCGTGAAATAGCGGCACTCGCAGCAGAACTCACGAAGGACCTGCTGCTCATCGAATACGTCGGACCCGAGGACCGGCTTTTTCGGAGCCTTACGCTGGGACGTGATCACCTCTACGCGGGTCTCACGCGGGAGGCATTTGAATCCTTTTTTCTAGCCCGCTTCGACATCATGCACAACCTGCGTCTGGGGAGCAGCACCCGTTCCCTTTACGTGATGAAAAAGAAAAGATAGCTATGCTAAAAGATGCCGCTGTATCGCTGTCGCTGGCGAACCTTTGCATGATAAACATGTGGCACCACTTTCTTTATCGCGCACCGGGCTCTTCCGACAATGATTATTTTCTTAAAGTATCCCCCTACAACATCACCGTGTATGCTGCTTTGATCGATGTTCTGCTGTTGGGTGTTGTAATCTTTCCCTTCATAACGCTCGTCAACCAAAAAAGAAGAGCCCCCAGGATGCTGGCGCGCTTTGTGGTCCTCGGGATGCTCTTCTTCGCGACGTATCACGTTCTTCTGCTGTGCAGTACTTCTTTTGCGGGCACCTATCTTGCTGCGGACGATAAGGCGCTCAGTTTTGCCGTTGCCCTTCTTGTCATGCTCCTTCTTTATTTCCTCTGGGACCGCAAGCCTGCGGTGGGCGAGTTCATTAAGAATTCACTGCTTTTCCTCCTGCCCTTCGTACTCATAACATTCCTGCATGCCGGCTGGCACCTGGCGCGGGGAGATGCGGCTTTCTGTGATAAGCCATTAGCGCCGCCTATCCGGAGCGCCTCTTCATCGGCGCGGATACTCTGGTTCATTTTTGACGAAATGGATCAACGTCAAACTTTTGAGGAACGGCTGCCCGGTCTCAGGCTACCGCAACTGGATCGTTTCCGCCGGGAGTCTCTGTACGCTACCAATGCGTTTCCACCAGCAAGCTGGACCATCCGCTCGCTGCCCGCGCTGTTGACAGGAAAGCGGATCAGCAAGGCCGAACCACTCAGTTCCGACGAACTTGCGGTTACCTACTGCGCGGACCGCAGGACGGCAAAATGGAGTCACGAACCGAACGTCTTCTCACGGGCCAGAAGGATGGGGTTCGAAACAGCAGTGATTGGTGGCTATCACCCGTATTGTCGTGTCATCTCGAGGCACGTAAGCAGATGTTTCTGGGAGCCATGGGATCCTTTTGACATCTCCCCTGAGCGCACGCTGCAGGCGACTATGATAGAGCATTTCATGACGAGTTTCGACCTCTTCATGGGATATTCTCGCCTGCACGCGAAAAGGGTTGGGGAGATCCGCGCCGAGGCCCTACGGGGCGTGCTCCATGAAGTTCAGTATCACGCGGGTGTGTACATGAATGTTGTGAGGGAAGCCAGAAAAGTCATCACAGACCCCACGATAGGTCTGGTCCTGATTCACTGGCCTGTACCTCACCCGCCCTCCATCTACGATCGGGATACGCAGCGACTCCGCGATTCAGCCATTAATGTCACTGATTCCAGCTACGCAGATAATCTCGAGCTTGTGGACCGCACTCTGGCTATAGTGCGCCAGGACTTGGAGGCGTCGGGGAGATGGGAGGGCGCCACGATTATCCTCTCTTCCGACCACTGGTTGCGAAAATCACTGTGGCGGTTCGAAGGAGAAGTGGACCGCAGGATACCATTTATGGTGAAACTGGCAGGACAGAAAAGCGGGGCTGTTTACGAAAGACCGTTCAATACAGTCCTCACGCAGGATTTGATCCTTGCAATCCTACGAGGAGAGATCACGTCGATGGAGGGAATGGCTGCCTGGCTCGACGGCAACGGGTCAACAGCGGAAGGCTCGTGTGGCTATCAGGACGACGTGGAATAAAAAGAGACTTCTTTGTAGATGGACCTGATGGAGGCGGCATCCAGCCGCTCGAAATCCCCGGCAAAGGGCGTCACAAAGACGCCTCCCATCTCAACTGCCGCCGGGCTGACTGCAATACGCTCGTTGCCCTTTTTAAAAAACGCGTCCGGGCGATGCTTGCGCCTCGGGAATATGAGAAGCCGCCAGGAGGGTCTGACAGCCACTGTGCACAAGACAGCACGTTGACTGTCGCAGTTTTTCTCGGCCCGCGGCCGTTGCCCCATGGTCTCCGTATATAGCCCGATCATGTTCATCATCGGTTCGTCGACTCCTCCCGTCGCCTCATTCAAGGCATCGTGAAAGGACATGAATGATTCCCCGACTGCTGCCGGAGAGCTTCCCTCAATGACAACGGTTTCTCTTCCCATGGCATTGGCGCGAAACCGGACTGCCTCGCCATGCTGATCGACGAGCGTGAGCCTTCCCTCATGGAGAACCTCCTGTTCAACCGGTAACTGCCCCGACTGGATTGCCTGGAAATGAAAATGGTCCGGTGCTGAGGCGCCACATTTCGGTCCATTGTAGAGGATTGTCCAGCCGCAGCCAAAATCGGCCATCAACTGAATCAGTATGGCAATATGTCCGGAGATGGACTGCGGGCGGTGGTCTATAGCAGCGATCGTGAAATGAGCGGGAAACACCGGCATAGGGTTACAGAGGATCAGATAGTCATTCCTGTAGAGCACCGCTCTTTGTTCCCGCGGAAGTTGAGGGAGGCAGAGGAAACAAGGACGCTTGTTTATATCTTTTTCTCCCACAGCTGCCAGAGTGCTCTTGATTCTCCCGGGGTTGTGCTGAACCAGCGCAGAAAATCCGTCACAAGCGAGACGGCGCTGGGCCGCATGGTCGATTGAGGCGTAACCTCTGGAGAGCATCGGCCATGTCTCTTTTTGTTCGGCCAAGAGTGTGAGGCAGAGGTCCGCTAAAGGAGAGGAACCCATCTCGCCGTCGAATTTTTTGTAAATCTTTCCATCCAGCAATGATCGCAAATCTTCTTTGGTGAGACGCTTCTGCATTGGGCTGATCGCCGAACCTATGTCTTTCTCGATCCACGAGCCTTGGGCCGCAAGGCTTCCCTATTGATCTTCTGCCTCTCCGCTATTTCTCTGCTCCGGATCTCATCCTTGAACGCATTGTTCTTATTCGCCTGCTCAAATGTTAGTGCGGCATCAGTATTTCCAGACCAGCGCCTGCAGAGGTAGAGATTATCGTAAATCCTGCCGATGCGGTACTCCCTGCAGACACGCAACGCTGCGGCGTAATCCTCCCCGTAACTGACATTGAGAAAGCCGACACTCCGCATGAAGGCTGTGCTGAAAGCCCGTGGAGCGCCGAGCCCGTTGATGCGCAGCGCATTGTTGCGACCGTTCTCGTCACTCCATTCGCGGTGGTCTACGAGGCCAGGCGGTATCTCTTCAAGGTTCTCATCTACCAGTGTATAAGACCCTATCACCATCGCATAGTTCCCCTCGCGGAACACATCAACTATTCTCTGCAGTGTGTGGGCGCTGCTGTAAAGATCATCCGAATCGAGCTGGACGGCGTATCGCCCGCACGCGCTGCTGCGAAGAGCTTCATTCCAGCAGCCGCCTATTGCGAGGTCGCGCCGGGAAGGGATGATGTGCTGCAGCCTGCGATATTCCCTCGATAACTCTTCAAGAACGGTTGTGGTCCCGTCTGTTGAATGGTTATCTGCGACGATGACGTTAAAGTCGAAATCCGTCTCCTGAGAGAGGGCGCTTTTCACAGCCTCGGCAACCGTCCTTCTCCGGTTACGAACCGGGATCACAACACTGGCCTCCACAGCGAAGGGTGTAGTCGATGGTTCGAGTTCTCTGAATTGATCCGGAGCGAGGTACGCACCAATCTTTTGCAAGTAATCCGTAAAGGCTCTCTCCATCTCCTTCTGGACCGCTTCATTTCTGGGGTCAACGTAAGCGAACAATCCCTCGCCTTCAGAAGAAGGGGAGGCGAGTTGCCTAACAGAGTAGAGGGGCTCGCGCAGATGACACAGGGCATAGTCGATGGAGAGTTTCAGGCGCATATCGTAGAGGCCGGCACATGCAACATCCGCTATCCTGCCGTGTGTGGCGGCCGCATGGCGGATGGAGGCCATTGACAGCAGCAGGAGGGCGCCGAAATCGAAATCATCCCTTACGCTCCCCGGCTGATAGTCAGTGAGCGGGTGAATTATTCTCCCTGTTCCGCTCTCATTGTAGAAATCGGTGTAGACCAGGCCGGCTTTTGTTGACCGGGCTGTCGCGAGCATCTTGCTCAGCGCTTCAGGTTCGATCGCAATCAGTTGCGGACTCACGGCAAGAAGAAGATACTCGGTTGAGACCTCGTCAAGTATCACGTCGATGGTGGCGCTAGAGGTAAACGGGCCTGTCACGAGAAGGCGGCAGCCTGGTGCGCTGAGTTCTACCGGACTATCGCTATGCACCAACACTCTTTCGACGAGGTCTGAATGCATGAGAGTGGCCAGCATGCTCCCGAAGCGGGGTCCCGGACTATAGCGTACGATTGCCGTGAAAGGTTTCATAAGGGGTCCACTCCTACGTCGGCTTCACGGGAACTATATCATAATCTCATGCCCGAACGACAGGGGCTAAAGGGCTTAAACAGCAGGCCCATCTGACAAGAATCGCGCGGTGACGGTTGACAACACATTTCAAAACATACTAACTTTGGGATCATCTTCGAGGGAACCTTTTTTGTACGTGGTGTGTGACCCATGACCCATGAACCCGTAGCCACTCAACCCTATGTCGCTGTTGGGGTGATCGACGGCAGCAAAACGATACGCTTGCGTCTGAACGGCCGCTTCACAGTGGATGGACTGGGACCTCTCTCGGGTGCGTCTACGGCGCATGCGGAAGAAGGAATGGTAGTGCTGACTGACGAACGTCAGCAGGAATTAGTACGCGCCCCGGCAATCAAACTGGTCGCTGAGAAAGATACGACCTTCACGCTTTTCGGCGTTACCATAGGAAAACGTTTCCACTGGGAGAGAGAGGAGGATCAAACCTTTCAGGGAAACCTCATTTTGAAGCTGCGCGAGCAGCAAACGATTGTGGCCGTCAATGAGATTCCCCTGGAGGATTACCTCAAGAGCGTGATCTCGTCGGAGATGAGTGCTACAGCGCCCCTGGAGTTTCTGAAGAGTCATGCAATCATGTCCAGGAGCTGGCTTCTGGCTGCACTGGAAAAAAGGAAAAGCAGCAGTGAGCCTTATATGTCTACAGAGTGTTTTGATGAAGTGAAAGGGGAGGTGGCCCGCTGGTATGACCGGGAAGGGCACGAGTTCTTTGACGTCTGCGCAGACGATCACTGTCAGCGATATCAGGGCATAACAAAAATTACATCCGGTGAGGCTGAGAGCGCGGTGCGACAGACTTATGGTTTGGTGATGACCTACAAGGGTATGGTCTGCGACGCACGTTACAGCAAAGCGTGCGGCGGCCTTACGGAAAATTTTGCAACCGCGTGGGACGATAGATCTGTGGCATACCTGGTAAGCGTTCCGGATGCTCCTGTTGCGCATGATCCGATCAGCACAGAGGAGGAGGCCACGCGGTGGATTCTTTCGTCACCCGAAGCTTATTGCCATGCGGAAGACCAGGACCTTCTGAAGAAAATCCTGCCGGATTTTGACAGGGAGACCACACATTTCTTCCGCTGGAGAATCGAATATCCACGTGAGGAACTGGAAGACATCATCAGGAAGAAGTCGGGATTTGATGTGGGTATTCTGCGGGAGATCCTGCCGCTTCACCGTGGTCCTTCAGGGCGAATCTCGCGATTGAAAATAACAGGTTCAAAAAGAAGTATCATAGTGGGAAAGGAGCTTGAAATCCGACGCTGGCTCTCCCCGACACATCTCTACAGCAGCGCGTTTATAGTGAAGACCCGGCGCGACAGCCAGGGCGAGATAGCGGCGTTTACCTTCGTGGGTGCGGGTTGGGGACATGGCGTCGGTCTCTGCCAGATAGGAGCCGCAGTCATGGCCAGCCGGAGTTTCAGCGCCGAAGAGATCCTGAAGCACTATTTCCCCGGAGTGGAATTGCGGAAGATATACTAGGCACGTAGGCTTTTGTGCAGTTGAGTCGAGGCCATTGGGTATCCGAGATGATAAATCCTAATATCCAATATCTAGATCCTAAACAATATCTAATGACCAAAATCCAACATCGTGGAACCATTTTTTAGTTTTGGACATTTGAAATTTGGATTTATTTAGGATTTAGATCACCCGCAAGCGGGTGCCCGGATATTCGAATTTGATAATCACCACCCGAGATACTGCGGCGTAGCCGGGCTAAGAAGATCAATACGAGTGAAACCGAATCGGCATAGGAGGTTTAAAACAGCGTTCATTCTTGGTGCAGGCCTGGGAACCCGTCTCCGGCCGCTGACCGAGAAATGCCCGAAACCGCTTTTGACTCTTGGAGGTCGGCCCATCATCACCTATGCGATGGACCATTTGCTTACAGTGGGAGTGGATCGCTTCATTGTCAACACGCATCACCTCCCTGAAATGTATGTTGAAGTATTTCCTGACGGAATGTGGCGAGGCGTGCCCGTCGTGCTTCGCCACGAACCGGTCCTGCTTGAGACCGGCGGAGGACTGAAGCATATTGAAGACCTTCTAAGCGAGGATGAGGCGATCCTCTGCTACAACGGGGACGTGATTGCCACCTTTCCCTTGCAAAATCTCGTCGGCGCACATGAGCGCGATCGGCCCGGGGCGACGCTTGCGTTGCGAAGCGAAGGGCCGCTCCTGAACGTGAACATCAACGAACGCGGAGATATTTGCGACATCCGGCATGCCCTTGGAAACCCCGGTGTCCAGAGTTGCCTTTTTACGGGAGTGTATGCGATGGAAACGTCGTTGCTTCGCTATATCGAGGCAGGCAGTATCGAATCCATTGTTTCCCTGCTTATCCGGAGAATCTCCGCGAAGCCCGGATCCGTAAGAGGAATACTTGTAGACCAGGGCGATTGGCATGACATAGGTTCGGTAGAAGCCTACGAGCGCCTGGTAAGAGAATACCAATACCAAGGTCGAAGTTGAGGTTAAGGTGAATACAGGAGAGGGCAACAAGTGAGAGCGTGGGATGATATGACTGGGTTTGCGCGGGACGCTCTCGGACTTCCTGAATCTGTTCCTGTAGAACTTTCGGCGCTGCAGGGAAGGGGCTCGGACCGCGCGTATTTCCGCATCAGGTGGCACGAAACGGATTCCGCCATCCTGGTACATTACGATCCAAAGCGTGTAGAGAACGGGTACTATGCGGCCATCGCCGAATTCCTCCGCGATATGGAAATCCCTGTGCCGCGACTGATCCGCCACGATCCGAAGGAGTGTCTCATCCTCATGCAAGACCTTGGGGACAAAGATCTCTGGTCTTACAGAGGAGCCGACTGGAACGCAAGAAGAAGGTTCTATGAAAAGACGCTCGCCATAGCGGTGAGGCTTCAGTCTGTTCGAGAGGATACCTTTCCGCGCGAGAGGGTAAGACTTATGGAGGCGTTCGGACCGGATCTTTATCGCTGGGAGCGCGACTATTTCAAAGAGCATTTTGTGAAAGGCTTCTGCAGGATAGAGCTTCAGCCCTCCTTTGAGGATCAACTCGAGTCGGAACTCTCCTCGCTGGGGCTGCGCTTGTCTGCAGGCCCGCCTTCTCTGGTGCACCGGGATTTTCAGTCGCAGAACGTGATGATTTGCGATGGAAGGCTGTTTTTGATCGATTTCCAGGGAATGCGCTTTGGCAATCCTTTTTACGATCTTGGTTCTCTTTTGTGTGACCCATACGTGACTTTTTCAGATGAGGAACGCGACGAGCTCCTCTCGTTTTATTACGGGCTGTCACCGCAAGGGTTTGACTGGCCGGCATTCCAGCGCTATTTCTGGGACGCGTCCGTGCAGCGCCTCATGCAAGCCCTGGGGGCTTACGGATTCCTGGGGCTTAAGAAAGGCCTCCCTGCATTTCTCGAACATATCCCTTCCGCGCTTGGTGTTCTTGAGAAGGCCTCTTCGCATCTGGCATCACTGCCCCTCCTGCGCGAGCTTCTGGTGCGGTGCCGCGCTTTACTGGGTGAGCGTGGATGAATGCGATCCTGCTGGGTTGGCCCCCACATGTGACGGGAAGGGCTGCAAAAGGAATTGTTGACAGGTTGTCTCAAAGCACGTAGAGTATGGTAAATGAGCGTAAATTCTACACTCTGCACCGAGGAAGGAGGAGCAGCATGGCCGAATCAGTCTTGAACAATAAAAGAATCCTGGCTGTGGACGACGAGCAGGACATTCTGGAAGTATTGAAAGAGGAGATTGAGGCTGCTGCCCCGACGTGCACGCTCGACACGGCCACTTCTTACGAGAAAGCGGTTGAGCTGCTCACATCGTGGACATACGATCTGGTTATCCTTGATATCATGGGCGTCAGGGGTTTCGACCTCTTGCAACTGGCCGTGAAGCGACCGTACCCCATTCCGACTGTTATGCTCACGGCGCACGCCCTCTCACCCGAATCCCTCAAGAAGTCGATAGAACTCGGCGCCAGGGCCTATCTTCCTAAAGAACGACTCGGCGCAGTAGTCCCATTTCTGGAAGATGTGCTGACCTATGAATACGGTGCTGTCTGGAGGCGTGCCTTGAAGGGGATTGAGGGGCTCTTCAGCAAGTCAATGGGTCCGTACTGGCGCAAGCCTGACGAGGAATTCTGGAAGGAATTCGAAGAGAAAATCGCCTCGGACAAAAAATGAAGTAACACCCGCGCAGAATTCAAACATCTGGGGATTGAGCAAGAAAGCACCCGTATCCAAGTGATGAGGCGTTTGAAGGTAAACCGGTCCTACCTGAGCTTATTCCTTCTTGCCCAATCCGCCACATGCACCGGGGTTTCGAGCACTTCAACGCGAGCCTCGCGTAACGCTTCATGCTTCCCGTCTACCGTCCCTTCTGTGCCGCGCACGATTGCGCCCGCATGGCCCATTCGCTTTCCCTGCGGTGAGTAGCGGCCTGCGATGTAGGCTGCTACCGGCTTTGTCATTTTCCGCGCTATAAAGCCGGCAGCCTTCTCCTCCTGCTCCCCGCCGACTTCTCCGACGATGATTACTGCATCTGTGCCCTCGTCTTCCTGGAAGAGCTCCAGTATGTCCGCCAGATTGCGCAGAACAACAGGGTCCGCGCCCATGCCGACCACAGCACTTTGTCCTACATTGCTCTGCGAGAGAATCCCGGCAAACTCGTACGACAAGGTTCCGCTCCGCGAGATTATGCCCACGCGCCCCGGTGCAAAAAGAGATGCGGGCATGATGCCCATCTTTCCTTTTCCCGGGACAAGGATGCCGGGGGTTGTGGGTCCGAGGGCAAACACGCCTTTTTCAATCGCATAGCTGCGCATTCTCAACACGTCCTTGACCGGGATAAATTCGGGCACAATGACGATGAGCTTGATGCCGGCGTCGACGGTTTCAAGAAACGCGTCGAGCACAAAGGCCGCCGGTACAAAAAAGACAGACGCGTTCGCGCCTGTTTCCCTGACGGCCTCTGCAACGCTGTCGAAGACGGGAACGCCCTCGACCGTGGTGCCGCCTTTGCCCGGCGTTACGCCGCCAACAACTCTGGTCCCGTACTCGATCATCCAGTGAGTCTGGACGCTGCCGATGCGTCCTGTTATGCCTTGGACTATTACTCTGGTTGAGTCGTCAATCAGTATGCTCACTTTTTTCTCGCTTTCTTTTCTCGGTATGTTCGCTCGGAGCCGCCAGCGTTAGGGTTTGCGCCTTTCGTCGTTGCTGCGATCACCGTGACTCCTCCATGTACGCCAGTACTATATCGGAGTCCCGATGACCTGGCGTCCAGAAATCCATCAAACCCAGCCTGGCGCCTCCGAGCGAAGCTCGCTTCGCTCGCAATAAAACCTTTTTGCTACTTTTTTATCCCTCGTCCCGGCGCGGGGCGCGGTCGTCCTAGCCCGCTAGGTACCCGCAAGGGTGGAAGCGGTCGTCCCACGTCCCGTGAGTCTTACTTCGCCGGGCCTACAAGCTCGTAAAGCTTCTCAACTGCTTTCTCCGTCGCGGCTTCTGTTACCACGTGAACGCCTGCGGCGCGCAGTATCTCCCAGGTTTCTTCCTGGTGGTTGCCCAAGGCCTTTGCAACAATAGGAATCTTGACCTTGTGTTCGGCAATGTAGCGCGCCACGCCCTTTGCACCCTCGTGGATCGGGTTGATGCCGCCGTACACATTAATAAAAATAGCGCGCAGGTCAGGTTTCATCATAACGAGTTGCATGCATTTGTACAGGAGGTCTGCGGTGATGCCTCCCCCCGTTTCTAAGAAATTGGCGGGTTTCATCTTCTGCCCGATGATATCCATAGAAGCCATGCCAAGACCTGCGCCCGAAGAGATAATGCCGATGTCTCCTTCGAGGTCTACGTAGGTCACACCGATCTCCCGGCCCCTGCGCTCCAGAGGGTTCTCGATGCGTTCAGCGCGATCCGGCAATGATCGACGGATTCTGGAGAGGGCAGAGTCGTCTATCTCAAGCACAGCATCAACGGCTAGCAGGCCGCCGTTCGGAAGCACGACCAGCGGGTTGATCTCTGCGATAAGCGCCTCGTAACGTAGAGCAATGTCGTACAGCTGGCCTATGACATCGCTCCAGGGCGCGATGAGCTGTTGTTTCAGCCCCAACATGCGCAGGAGCGAGCGCGCCTGATAAGGATAATAGCCGAACGAGGGATCGATGTGGATCGCTGCTATCTTTTCAGGCGCCGTTTGTGCTGTCTCTTCGATCAGCACCCCGCCTTCCGTGCTGACCACGATCACCGGTCTGCCCGAGTAACCGTCTATGGTGATACCCAGATAAAGCTCTCGCGCGATCTCTGCTTTTTCGCAGACGAGTATTTTTCTCACCGGAAGGCCTTTGATGTCCGAACTGAGCAGCTCTTCAGCCACGTCTTTAAGTTCGTCGGGCGTCGATGCAGTCCTTATCCCACCTGCGAGGCCCCGACCGCCCACGAGAACCTGGGCCTTCAACATGACCGGGTATCCTATTTCGCCGGCAACCTGGAGGGCCTCGTGCATGGTCGTAGCAAGGCCGCGGTGAGGCACGGGGATGCGGTTCTGTTCAAAGATATCCAACGCCTCGTATTCGTGGAGTCTCATGAGGGTCTTTTCCTTTATATTGTTTTGTACAGCGTAGTCACGTTCTGCACTCGATGTGCAGCGCATGCAAGTATAAAACTGCTGCAAGCGCATGTCAACGAAAATAATCAGATATTTGATTTGGTATATGGGCACGATACTCGACAAGATATATGGGCAAAAATTTAATTGCAAATTTAATTTAATTTTTGTACAATAAGCCGGGCATAAGAAAAAACCGACAGGGTGCGAAAAATGGCGCAGAAAAAGAGGGAAAAAAGCGGTAAGCAGGCGGAGGACTCCAGCCAGCTTGCCTATCAGGGCATCAGGCGCATGATCTATACGAGAGAGCTTGTGCCCGGGCAGAAAATCGCCTACCGGGACCTTGCAGAAAAATTACACCTCAGCCCTACACCGATCATCCAGGCACTGAAACGGCTTGAGCTTCTCAGTTTCGTAGCCCACGAGCCGAACCGGGGGTTTTACATGACTCCTTTCAGTATCAAGGAGATCGAAGAGATCTACGAGATGCGGGAGCTCATTGAGCCATCGCTTCTCCGGGCCACCATACAAAATCTCAACAAGGAGAGTCTCAGCACACTGAAAGCGGCCTTGCACGCGCACCAGGCGGCAGAACGGGAGCTGTTTCTCAAAGACAGGCTGTTTAAGAACAGGGAATTTCACCTGACGCTGGCGTCGCTTTCGGGAAGGGAGACGCAGATTCGCATCCTTGAGAACCTCTTTGATATTCTTTTCCTGAAGTACAGCAACCTCCCCAGGACATCGCTTACCGCGACGGATCAGGAGCATCAGGAGATATATGACACCGTCGCCGTGCGCAGTGTTGAGAGGGCGCAGAGCGTGCTGAAGAACCATGTTACCAACGTAAAGGTGCAGGTCCTGACGAGCGTCCGGAAGATGCTCGCCGAGCAGGAAAGGGCGGAATTTTAACCAGGAGAAGTTGAAGTGAGGACGGGAGGAAGCGAATATGCGGAATGACCAACGGAAATGTCTGGCAGTTCCGCTTCCACACTTCTTCGCTTTATCGCATCATCATAATAAGAGGAGGTAGCAGCATGGGTCTTAAGACAAAAGCGGAATACATCGAATCGATTCGGGCTCTCAAACCGACGGCGTATATGTTCGGAGAGCGTGTCACAAATGTGGTGGACAACCCCCGTCTTCGCGCTGGTATAGAAGCTACAGCAGCAACGTACGAAGTTGCCGAGGGTCAGTTCCGTGACCTGGTGGTCACCGTGAGCCCCTTGATCAATGAGCAGGTAAACAGGTTTACTCTACCCCCCGCCAGCATTGAAGACCTGGTGGCGCGCGTGAAAGTGAACCGAGCACTCGGTAACTACGTAGGTACGTGCCACCAGCGGTGCACAGGCCTCGACTGTCTTTCCACGCTCTCGATCGTGACCTATGACATCGACAAGAAGCACGGCACCAACTACAACGATCGCTTTATTGAATTTCTGAAATATGTACAGAAGAACGATCTCGCAGCAAATGCCGGCGTAACCGACGTAAAGGGCGATCGCTCGCTGGGGCCTACCGAGCAACCTGACAAAGATATGTATCTCCACGTGGTTGAACGCAGGAAGGACGGCATCGTCGTGAGGGGAGCAAAGGCCCACCAGACAGGCTCTCTCTCATCGCATGAAATCATCGTGCTTCCTACCCGCGCCATGGGAAAGGAAGACACGGATTACGCGGTCTCGTTCTCAGTGCCTTCGGACACAAAAGGCCTGATTCACGTCGTCGGAAGATCAACCCTCGATATGCGCGAACTGGATGGATGTGACGTGGGCAACACGCTCTATTCCAAGTACTGCCCCACGCTGATTTTCGACGATGTCTTTGTCCCGTGGGAGCGTGTCTTTATGTGCGGCGAAACCGAGTTTGCACAGGACATGGTTGTGAAGTTCTCTTCCCTGCACCGCCAAAGCCACGGCGGATGCAAATCCGGAAAGATCGACTGCATGATCGGCGCGGCACTCACGTTGATGGACTATAACGGCACTGCTAAAGTGAGTCACCACAAACAGAAGGTTATCGACATGATCCACCGGGCAGAGACACTCTACGCCTGCTGCCTCGCAGCGTCCTATGAAGGGAAGAAACAGCCGTCCGGTACCTACTATATCGACACGGTGCTTGCCAATGCATCGAAGCTGCATGAGGGCAAGGAACTCGCCGAAGCCATCAGGCTCATGATCGACGTATCAGGCGGCTTCGTGGCAGACCTTCCATCCGACAGGGATTTCCAGAACCCCGAGGTGGGCGGACTCTTGAAGAAATACCTGAAAGCCTCTAACGGCGGGTCCGTGGAGGACCGCGTCAAGATGTACAGGCTGGTGGAGAAGATGGCCCTGGAGAGCGCCGATACGATTTCGGACATTCACGGAGGCGGCTCACCTGAGGCGCACCGGGTAACGATCTACCGCGAAACAGACCTGAACAGGAAGAAAAAGGCGGCAAAGCGGTTGGCAGGAATTACGAAGTGAAGATCGACCGCCACGTATAGTGTGGCTTGGACGACCGCTCATTCCATTCGCTAGGACGACCGTCCGCCAGTAGCGGACTGGGATGACCGCTGCACTCGGACCAGAGATACTGAAGGACCAATCGTCCCTCGTCCTAGCCGAAGGCGATCGTCCATCGTCCTAGCGAGCAAGACGAGCGGTCGTCCAAGCGAAGCGGTCTGTTCTTTGCGGAGGATTCGATCATGTCTACCAGACAAGGCATTCCGAAAGGGGCCGCAATTGCTATTAACGACTTGCTGGATAACTGTGCAAAGATTCGTCCGGGACAGGAGGTGCTGCTGCTTGCGCATCTGGACGGCCTCTACGGGGGAGACAACCTTGTTGACGAAGAAGCCGTGTCGTGGATTCAGGCTGCTGTGCAGTCGCGAGGGGCGAACGCTTTGGTTCTATGGATAGATGAGCCGGCCAGGCCTCATGCCTGGCGGCTGCCACCTGTGGTGAAGGCAGCCATCGCAGCCTCCGACGTCTTCATTAATAACTCGTTCGACATCGTCTTTGAAGAACTGGTCGAGTTGAAGCAGTTCCTGTGGGAAAGGAAACTGCTCATGGTGCGCAACTTCGCTGTTACCGCACCTCTCCTGTGCACCGCCTGGGCTCAAACACCTTACGAACTGGTGAGCGAGATCCGGTACCAGGCCTCCATTCCCTTCAAAGAGGGACTCCCGTGGCAGATCACAGACGAGAACGGAACGCATCTGGAAGGCTTTGTCAATCCGCCGTATCACCCGAATCATCCCTGGTTTACGAGCTACTCCATCAGGCGCGAAGAGGCAGGTGCGTACCGGCCGTGGCCTGAGTGGGTGCATCCGATAGTAAGACTGCGAGATGTATCAGGGGTTCTCGTTTTTGACAGGATGCTCAGCTGGTGGTCGCGCTACATAGGCATCTCTCCCTACTTCCAGAAACCGATCAGGTTGACCATTGAGAACTGCAGGATCACCAGGATTGACGGTCACGGTGAGGCGGATGCTCTGCGCAGATTCCTGAAAGAAATGCATGAACGACTAGGTGAAGGGGTGTATGATTTCAATGCGCTGCATTTCGGCGTCCATCCTCAGGCCGGCGTCAGCCTTCAGCAATGTCCGAACATCATATACCATCGCCTGATCGATCATTCTCACAGCTCAAACATACACGTGCATATCGGCGCGCCCTCCGCTACAGCTGCGTATCCGTATTGGATGCACTGCACCGGCGATATCAGGAACGCAACGTTCCGCGCAGGTGATGTACTGATTCATGACCGCGGTCACCTCACGGCACTGGATCATCCGGCTGTCCGCGCTGTGGCAGCCAAATATCCGGGCAGGCCGGGGCTTGATCCTTCACCCCGATCGTACTGATTCCGTTTTGCCGAATACGTTGAGTTCACTCATGGATGCCGTGTCCGGACGTGCGTCACCGTTGCCGTCATATCAATCTGCTTCTGGTGTGTTGACCATTGGCAGGCTAATTTAGTAGACTCGAATTTCATGCGGCGTTACTTAATTTTTGCCTCCGGCGGCTTGAGCCTTCTTATGTACATGGTTGACGCTACAGCCGTGGCCGTTGCCTTCCCACACTTCATGCGGGAGTTGCATACCAATGTGCTCTGGGCCGGATGGACGATATCCATCTACTATATAGGCGTCACCATAGCTACGCCGCTGGCCGGGAGCCTGAGTGATACCTTCGGCCGCAAGAGGGTGTTTATTGTTTCCCTCCTCTTCTTTACGGGAAGTTCTCTCGCATGTGGTTTTGCTGTCAATATCTACATGCTCATCGCCTTCAGGTTTTTTCAGGGCATAGGAGGGGCGAGTTTTTTCCCCACTGCCTCAGGGATGGTCAGCGATTATTTCCCCGAGAGCCGCCAGACGGCCATCGGCCTCTTCAGCAGTATTTTTCCGATAGGCGGGATCATCGGTCCGAACGTAGGGGGCTGGATCGTGAGCCGTTACTCATGGCGCTATATCTTTTACATCAACTTGCCGGTAGGCATCGGATTGCTCCTCGTGATCATGGTTCTGCTGAGGGACTCGAAACTTTATTCGAGACCTCGCGTGGATATTGCGGGGGCCTTGCTCATGAGCGCCGCGATACTCCTGCTCATGTTCGGCCTCAACCTCATGGGCGAAAGCCTGTCACTCCGCTCTGCTTGGCTGGGCGCAGCCCTTCTTGCGTCGAGTGCTACATTGGTCTTTCTCTTTCTTGGCCATGAAAAGAAGCAGGTGAATCCGATCCTTGACGTGGTCCTGCTGCGTTCAAGACCATTCCTGGCG
>DATKNH010000044.1 GCA_035541455.1 Syntrophorhabdales bacterium | reverse complement strand
GGAGCTGTGGCAATAGCACTCGGCGGACATGTGAGAACCGGGCTCGAGGACGGCGTGCACATTGAAAAAGGTGTGCTCGCCAATGACAGCGCCCAGATGGTCGCGAAAATCGCACGTATTTCTAAAGAGATGGGACGTGATGTGGCAACGCCGCGAGAAGCACGGAGAATTCTGAATTTATGAATTTTCATCGCAGATATCCGCAGATGAGGGTGCCGTGGACAGCATTGTGATAGGACGACAATGCAGTCCATACTTCGTTGCTCCCGCGAAGGTCTCGCTCCGCGAAAGCGGATCGAGATTGAACGGCTGTGCCGCTCTATCACACAGGCGGTCAAGGATTGTCTATCTGCGTTCATCATCAGTTCTCATCCGCTTTTATCCCTACGGGATGCTTCGCAATCTGCGATAAAGGTGCTGTCTTGCATGGCTTAGTGAGTAGAAATCAGCGTTGAATTCGAGGATACCATGTAACCTAACAGGAGGCTGAGCATGAAAAAATATGACGAATCAATGAAAGAAGCAGGTTTGATCAGCAGACGTGATTTTCTCAAGACAACTGCTATAGGAGGCGCAGCTCTTGCCACCGGCATCTCCGGGCCTTTCTTTCACGCCCGCGCCGCACAACAGGAGATCCGCATAGGACACCTCACAAATCTGTCTGGCGTCTATGCCGTAGGAGGACCGCTCCTGGACAAAGGTCTCAAACTGGCCTTTGCCCAGAGCAAGTATAAAGATCGGGTGAAATTTTTCGTGGAGGACAGCCAGACAAAAGCAGATGTGTCGGTGCAGAAGGCGCTCAAACTTTACGAAAAGGATAACGTGAATATTCTGGTGGGCCCGATAGGGGGACATGAGTCGGCAGCACTCAGCCCGGTGCTTACCGCAAAAAAGAGGCTGCTGGTGGAAGCCTATGGCGCCAACTCCTACCTCGTGGGCAAAGACTGCAGTCCTTACACATTCATGCTCGGCCACACCACCTACAATATGACTGTCCCGATGGCGCCCTGGTTTTTGAAAACTCTCGGTAACAAAGTGTTCCTGGTAGGCGCGGATTATACAACCGGCCGCGACATCGCTCGCTTTTTCAAAGAAGCATTCGAAAAGATTGGCGGCAAAGTCGTGGGTGAGTTTTACTCGCCTCTCGGCACAGCCGAGTTCGCTCCGTATCTCAGCCAGATACGCAATGCCAAAGAAAAGCCGAACGGGATCTTTGGTTTTTACGCCGGGCCCGACCTTGTGAGCTTCGTGCGGCAACTCGACGAATTCGGATTGAAGAAAGACGGCTACGTATACGTAAGCACGATCGGCGCATTTTCAATGACCATGCTGCCTGCCATGGGGGACGCATGCGTCGGCTACTATGACTGCTTTCATTCGGTCCCCTACCTTGACACCCCTCAGAGCAAAGCCTTCACCGCCGTATGGCAGAAAGCCTATCCCAACGAGGTGATCGACGAGTTTAACATTATGGGCTTCGATACCGGCACTTGCCTTATCAAGGCTCTGGACGCGGTAAAGGGCGATCCGGCCAATACGGAAGGCCTGGCGACCGCGTTACATACGATCGAGTATGAATCCCCCAGAGGCAAAGTAAAGATGGGGGTGAACAACGGCACGATCGTTCCGATTTATGCCCGCAAGGTAACAAAGAAGGATGGCCAGTTCAGGTTTGATGCCACATTCCTGGGATATTTTGGTACTCCGTGCGGGCCACAGTATGAATGGGGTGCGTGCAAGCTGGGCTGTCCATCGACCTGAGCACCTTAACAGAATGCAGAAATGAGTTTTTCCGGCTTTCTGACTAACCTGCTCTATGGGATCACTATAGGTTCAGCCTATACGCTGATAGCCTCCGGTCTTTCCATAGTCTTCGGCGTCATGGGTGTGCTTAATTTCGCCCATGGAAGCTTTGTCATGTTGGGGGCCTATACAGGGCTGACCATCATGAATGTCACGGGGAATTTCTGGCTCTCGTTGACGCTCGCGCCTCTGGCAGTCGCACTGCTCGGCGGAATCGTCGAAAGATCGATGGTGAGCCGCCTCTATGGTAAGGACGTCCCATCCACTCTGTTTCTTACCTTCGGGCTGAGCATGGTCTTTTCAAACGTGGTGCTGCTCATATGGGGCGGCTCTCACTATTCCATCCAGCTGCCTTCCTACTTCAAGGGATTCATAAACCTGGCCGGTATGTATTACCCTAAATTTCGCCTGTTCGTGCTGTTATTCAGTTGCGCGCTGGTGGCAGTTCTCTGGCTTTTCTTAAGCCGCAGCCGCTGGGGACTACCGATCCGTGCCGGCCTTCATGATTTGGAGACGGTCGAAGCCTTTGGTATCGATATCTACAGAGTCTTCAGTGTTCTTTTCATCATCTGCTCCGGGCTCGCGGCAGTTGCCGGGGTGATCATAGGTTCCATGCGGAGCATAAATCCGATGATGGACCTTGATCTGATAACCGTTGCCTTGATTGTGATTGTCATCGGCGGACTAGGTAGCTTCAAAGGCGCGCTGATCGGCTCTCTGATACTTGGATTGGCAGAGGCATTCGGCGCGCAGGCAGCGCCGGGTTTCGCCAAGTTCACCACATGGGTGATCATGGCGCTGGTACTCATCCTACGCCCCAAAGGCCTCTTTTCGGAGCGTTGAATGGCTGATACAGAGAGTATACCCAGAAAACTCCAAAGCAGAACCATCATCGAGGCAGCGGTTCTGCTCGTACTCCTGCTCCTGCCGCTAGGCTCGGGCAGGCTTTTTTCCGATTTTTACATAGCACTCTGTCTGCGTATCATGATTTTCGGCATACTCATGCTGGGCTTCGATCTGCTCGCAGGCTACTGTGGTCTTGTCTCCTTCGGGCACGCCATGTTTTTCGGAACCGGCGCGTACGTAGCTGCCCTCACCTGGAAATATTTCACCGATTCGATATGGATCGGAATGCTTCTCGGTCTCGGTCTCAATGCGATCATCGGGTACGTGCTTGGCCTGCTCGTGGTACGGACCAGAACCGTCTACTTCATTTTTCTCACTTTTGCGTTTTCGCAATTCTTCTTTGTGACTGCAAACGGCTGGCGCCTCATCGGCGGCACTGACGGGCTCACGGGCATTCCGGCACCGGCTCTTGTGCCCGGCGTATCACTGGGCGAGCGGATTCCTTTTTACTATTTCACCGTCGCCTTTTTGCTGATCGCCTATTGGGTCGCGCGTCGCATTGTCAATTCGCATTTCGGACGTCTGCTAAGGGGCATCCATCAGAACGAGGAACGCGTTAACTTCCTCGGCTATAACTCACCTTTGCTGATCCGCAGGGTTTTTCTGATTTCGGGGCTTTTCGGTTCCGTATCCGGAACGCTCATGGCCTGTTTTCAGCCGTTCGTACCACCCGATTACTTTCACCTGAGTATGTCTGGCGAATTCGTGATGATGGGGCTCCTCGGAGGCATGGGTACGCTGGTGGGGCCGCTCATGGGAACAGCCATAGTGATCTTTCTGGGCGATCTCTTGAGCAGTTGGTTGAAAGAGGCCTGGATGCTCTGCCTCGGCGCCCTCTACGTGATCTGCATTCTCTTCTCGCCGGAAGGGCTCGCTAAGATCATAGCAAATATTTCGGCAACGGGCTTTCTCTCGCGGCTGTCTGGTCGCAAAGGCTCAACCATTAACGGGAGCTGAAAGAATAGCAATGCTTCGTGTCGAAAACATAAGTTTGAAGATCGGCGGGCTGCAGATACTTCGGGATATCAATCTTGAGATTGCAGAAGGAAAGGTTACTTCTATCATCGGGCCTAACGGCGCCGGCAAGACCACACTCTTCAATGTGATAACAGGACGCATGTCCCCCACTGCGGGGAAAGTCTGGTTCAAAGGACAGAATATCGTGAATATGCCGCCCTTTCAGATAGCCCGCCTGGGGATTGCCAGATCTTTTCAGATCACAAACATTTTCCAACGCATGAGTGTTTTCGAGAATGTCTGCATGGCGGCTCAAACAAACTCTCCGCATAGATCCAGCATCTTCTCGAAAGCCTCCGCCGATACCGCGATAGAGTGCAAGGCAGAAGAGATATTGAACCTTATGGGCCTTGCTACAATGAAGGAGAAGCTTGCGCGCGAGCTTTCCCACGGCGATCAGCGAAGGTTGGAGATCGGTATGAGTCTCGCAATAGAGCCGGCATTTCTGATGCTGGATGAACCCACGAGCGGTATGTCACCGGCTGAAACTGAAGCGACGATAGATCTCATAAGGTCTGTCGGCAAGAAAGTGACCCTCTGCATCATTGAGCACAAGATGAACCTGGTAATGACCGTGTCCGACAAGATAATAGTGCTCAACCTTGGCGGCAAGATTGCCGAAGGCTCTCCGGACGAAGTGGCCTCCGACGAAAAGGTACAGAAGGTGTATCTGGGAACGGCATGAAGGCGCTGGAAGTTCAGAACGTTGATACCTACTATGGAACGAGTCATGTGCTGCATGGACTTTCTTTGGAGGTGCCGCAGGGTCAACTGGTCTGCCTCATGGGGAGAAACGGAGCAGGCAAGACAACGACTATCCGATCGATCATGGGCATGACACGGCCCACACATGGCTCGATCAAGATATTCGGGGAAGAGGTGGCAGGTTCCAGATCAAACGAGATCTACCGCAAGGGTGCACGCATCGTCCCCCAGGGATGGCACATCTTTCCCATGCTGTCGGTTGAGGAAAATCTTCGCCTGGCACTGATAGGCCAATCGTCTCCCGATTTTAAAGCAGAAACCGAAAAGGCGTTTCGGATGTTTCCCATACTGGGGGAAAGAAAGAGGCAGAAAGCAAGAACCCTGAGCGGTGGCGAGCTGCAGATGCTGGCAATTGCGCGCGCCATGATGGGGCCGACACGTCTCTTGCTCATGGATGAGCCGAGTGAAGGACTCGCACCAGTGATTCTTGCACAGATCGGAAGAACCGTGCAGGAGCTGAAAAGTCGAGATATAACGATTTTACTTGCCGAACAGAACCTGCAGTTTGCGCTTAACGTCGGAGATTATTTTCACATCATCGATAATGGCACTATTGTATTTTCCGGAGACAAAACGTCATTGCTCTCGAATAGAGAAATACAGGTCCGTTATCTGGGCGTGGGGATATAACAGGTAACGACAGGAACAAAGGTTGAGGTAAAAGCAAAAGAAGGTCGAGAGAAAATTATTTGTGCAGGCAACAACAGGAACGAAGGTTAAGGAAAGTGCAAAAGAAGGCAGAGAGAAAAATGTCGAGAATTGGCTTGGCCTGTAGTTCATCTGTTTTAGTCTTTACCTCTCCCTGCTTCATCTTTTTCCTGCCTTTGGTCCTTACCTATCCCTGCTTTATCTTTTACCTGAATTTCTTACGAGGTGGCAATGAAGATTATCGATCTCAGTCTTCCAACTGAAGAAAGCACCAGCGAACCCATAGGCGTAAAAATCACCTATCTCACCCACAAGATGGGCAGCGAATTCCTGTGCCGATTCTTTGGCTGCCTCGATAGCGATCTGCCCGGAGGCCTGGGGTCTGCTGCCGAATCAATCACATTGAGCTCCCACTCAGGAACCCATATTGATGCACCGTGGCACTACGCACCGACATCGGAAGGCCGAAAGGCGAGGACCATTGACGAAATGCCGCCGGAGTGGTTCTTTGCTGATGGTGTTGTGTTTGACATGAGGCATAAGCCGAAAGGCTCAGGCGTGACTGTCGATGACATTCAGCAGTGCCTGGAGAAAATGCATTACACGATCAAACCGTATGACATCATCCTCCTGCAGACAGGTGCAGACAAGCATTGGGGCAACCCGGAATACTTTGACACGGGTTGCGGCCTGGTGAGGGAATCGACGCTCTGGCTTCTCGATCAAGGCGTGAAAGTCATAGGCACGGATGCCTGGGGCCTGGACCAGCCCTTCTGGGCAATAAAGGAAGAATTCGAGCGCTCGCATCGCAAAGAGGTTTTGTGGCAGGCGCATTTTGCGGGGATAGAGAAGGAGTACTGTCAGATAGAAAAGCTGGCGAACCTGGATAAGCTTCCTGCTCCGACAGGTTTCAAGGTGGCCTGTTTTCCTGTCAAGCTCAAAGCGGCCAGCGCCGGATGGTGCCGCGCAGTGGCAATCCTGGAATAAAGATAGACCGCTCCGCTCTGAGGCGTAGCACGTCCGCTGCGCTAGGACGATCGTGACGCAAGGCGTCACTAGGAAGACCGCACTTCGTGCTGGGAAGATGAAAGGATAATCATGAAGCACGTCGTGGACAAGCGTAGCTATTAAGGAGGATCGACATGAAGTTTGTCACATTTGAAGTAAAGACACCGATCGGTCCGGTACAGCGCATAGGCGTTTTGAAGAGACAAGGCATTATAGACCTTCATGCGGCCTATGCCTCATACCTGAGAGACGTTCGTGGCATATATCGATGGCAGGAGCTGGCAGAGGCAATAGTACCGCCCGACATGCTGAAGTTCATCGAGGGCGGCGCCATGTCGATGGAGGCAGCTCTTCAAGCGCTCGATCACGATGAAAGGTCAGGAGATCGGGCAAATGACAGTAGTGGAGCAAGGACCTTCTATGAGCTTAACGAGGTCAGGCTGCTTGCGCCGGTGCCGCGTCCGCTTTCAATCAGGGATTGCTCGGCATTTCTGCAGCACGTGAAGAATGCGCGTGCCCGCGCAGGGTTGCCAGCCGAATTGCCGCAGGTGAATTATGAAATCCCTGCTCATTACCGCACCAGCACCACTGATGTCAGCGGGCCCGATGAGCCCGTCTTCTGGCCGGGCTATACTGAAAAACTGGATTATGAGCTGGAAATCGCCCTCTGCATTGGTAAGCAAGGGGTCAACATACGGCCGGATGCGGTGAACCAGTACATTTTCGGCTACACTATTTTCAACGATATCAGCGCCCGTGATATCCAGAGAAAAGAGATGGAACTGAAACTAGGGCCTGCGAAGGCTAAGACCTTTCAGAGCTCCAACATAATGGGGCCCTGCTTGGTCACGCCCGACGAAATAGATGCAGGGAACCTTCGGATGACAGCCCGGATCAATGGCGAGATCTGGTCGGACGGCAACACCGGGGACATGCAGTTTACGTTTGCCCAACTGGTCTCTTACATATCGAAAGATGACCCTCTCTACCCTGGAGAGTTCATCGCTTCCGGAACCGTAGGTTTCGGCTGCGGCCTGGAGCTTGATCGATGGATCAAGCCTGGCGACATACTGGAACTGGAAGTAGAGGGGATAGGCGTACTCAGAAACAAAGTAAGCCCCAAGGCCTGACTAAAGAAAGATGGAAGATGCGAAGTCCGCCCTTCGGGACTCCGCCTCGGTCTCAGCTCACGTCTTCTTCAGTCCGTCCAGCACAGCCTTTATATTTATCGGTATCTCATTGCATCTGACCCCGACAGCATTATAGATCGCGTTCGCAATAGCAGGCGCAGGAATACTGTACGGCGGCTCACCCACTCCTTTCGCACCGAACGGCCCATAAGGATCGTCCGGTTCAACAATAATGGGTTCCACTGCCGGCACATCCAGGATCGACGGTATCTTGAAATCAACCAGATTAGGGTTCAGACAGATGCCTGTCTGCGCGTCGATATATTGTCTCTCGAGCGTGCCGAACCCTGTTCCCATGATAGCTCCACCTTCTATCTGGTTCTCACAGCCGAGACGATTAATGGCCCGTCCCACATCGTGAGCAGCAACAAGTCGCAGGACCCCAACCCTGCCCGTCCGCGTATCTACTGCCACTTCTGCGAAGTGGACACCGAAGGTGAGCAGGGCCACGTTCTGCGGAGGCTTGCCGGAACCTCTGCCTATAATCGGGCTGG
Source organism: Syntrophorhabdales bacterium (assembly GCA_035541455.1). NCBI lineage: Bacteria > Pseudomonadati > Thermodesulfobacteriota > Syntrophorhabdia > Syntrophorhabdales > Syntrophorhabdales bacterium. The sequence continues at coordinate 2,343 of DATKNH010000044.1, read as the reverse complement.
GCGTCTTTGACAGAATCTCTTTGTAAGGAACTGATCTGTTCTCTCCTTTGATGACAATTTGCCCTTCCCTGATCTCCAGGTCTTCTTTTTTCTTCTTCAGCAGCTCGCCTGCAATCTCGAGCAACTGGTCCTGGGCATCTCTGACAGCGGCGATGACCGCGAGGCCCGCGCTTGTAGTGCCACGGCTCCCGCCGGGAGGACCCGTATCTGTAGTCGCGTCTGTGTCGCCGGTAATCACGTGTACCGCCGGATAAGGGACCCCCATGGCTTCAGCTGCTATCATGGCCATGGTCGTTTTCTGCCAGCCACCACTGTCGTTGAGGCCGCACATGAGTTCCACAGTGCCGTCCGGGTCAAGCTTGATCTGGGCAGACATGGGAGAACTAATGCCACCATGGCGGCAGGCGTGAAACGCAACGCCCATGCCTTTCTTCACCAGGCCCTGGCTCGACCCTGCCTTCCTCCAATTGCTCTGCCACCCGACCCGCTCCGCACCCAGCCGCGCGCACTCCTCAATGCCGATGCTGGCAAAGGGAACTTTCCGGTCCTGATCGCCATCTTCTTTTTGCGCACAGTTTTTCAGGCGGAATAGAAGCGGGTCAATCCCGAGCTTCTCTGCCAGCCTGTCCATATGTACTTCCTGGGGGAACATCCCCGCAGGATGGCCGACGCAGCGCATGTGGCCTCCCTCGGGCTTGTTGGTGAACACATTGTATCCCTCGAGTCTGACGTTGGGGCATCGATAGACGAATTTCGGCGTCTCGAGGGATGCATTGGCACCGTCCAGGTGATAGTAGGCACCCAGGTCAGCGTACAGCTTAGCCTGAATGGCGGTCAGCGTCCCGTCCTTTTTTGCACCATACTTCAGATACCACGTGGTTGGGTAACGATGGTGCGCCGAAAGAGAATTCTCCTCTCTTGTGTACTCGATTCTGACAGGCCGACCCGTCCTCAGTGCAAGCAATGCGGCGATGATGTGGTATCTCTCCACAAACGCCTTGTCACCAAAGTCACCACCGATGTACGGGGTCATTACCTTCACTTGATTTATCCGGAGCCCTAGTGCCCGCGCAACGTCGGTTCGCACCCGGAAGGGATTCTTGTGCGAATCCCACAGGGTCAGCCGTCTGCCGCCCCAGGATGCCACTACGACCCGCGGCTCCATAGTCACATGCTGGATAAGGTGAGTTTGATACTTCTCTTCCAGTATCACATCTGCCTGTTTGAATCCTTCCTCGACATCGCCGCGGATGATGGTGTCAGCGGTTTCCTGTATCACATTTCCTTCCGGGTAAAGCTTCGGCGCTGTCTGCTTGAGTGCCTCTTCAGCATCGAGTACGAAGGGAAGAATTTCATAATCAACCTTGATCAATTCAAGGGCATTCTCCGCAGTCTCTTCATCGATGGCTGCAATGGCGAGCAGTTCGTCACCCACGTAACGCGCCGTGCTCGCGAGAACCGGCATTTGAAAGAACGGAGGAGTTTCCCGCTTGTGTATAGCAAACTCAGGGGTATCCCCAGGCGTAAGGATGGCTCTCACTCCGGAAAGGGTCTCTGCCTTTGATGCGTCAATTTTCCGTATCCGTGCATGCGCATGAGGGCTGCGGAGAATCTTGACATGGAGCATGCCCGGAAGAAAGACATCGGAAGCGTATTTTGCTTCGCCGGTGAGCCTCTCGAAAGCATCGACACGCTCTACTTTCTTTCCGATAACTTCGAATTGCTTCGCCACAGGATCCTCCAATTAAACTTTCACCTTACCCAGAATTATGCCCAAGCGCCGTTCGATTTTCAAGCCAATTCAAATTCGCTGCCTATCATGTCCCTGTTCGATGCCCCCGGCGGCACAATAGGGTACACATTCTCCTCGTAATGTATCGGTATATCGATTATACACGGCCCCGGCTCGGACAAAGCCCTTTCCAGTGCGCCGGCCAAATCGCCCGGCTCAGCCACGCGAAAGCCTGGTATCCCGAACTGGCGCCCCAGAGCAGCAAAATCGAGCTTGAGGGAAAAACGCGAGGCGATATACCGCTTATCGTAGAAGAGCTCTTGCTGCTGTCTCACGAGCCCTAAATGACCATTATTCATGATCACTATCTTGACCGGGAGATCGAGCTCTGCCAGCGTGGCCAGTTCCTGAATGTTCATCTGAAAAGAACCATCCCCGCTCGCGCAGAGGACTGTCCTGCCCGGATTCGCCAGGGCCGCGCCTATAGCTGCAGGAAGGCCGAAGCCCATCGTCCCCAGGCCACCTGACGTCAAGAGCCTGCGCGGCTTTGTAAAGGGATACGCTTGAGCTATCCACATCTGGTGTTGCCCCACGTCTGTCGTCACAATGGT
>DATKNH010000043.1 GCA_035541455.1 Syntrophorhabdales bacterium | reverse complement strand
CTCCGGTCACCGTCAACTTTACCTTATCCGCGAAGTAAGGTTGGAAAGGAGCAACATCAATGCCCCTCAGCCCTATCTTTAGATCTGCAGAAAGAGGTTCCGTGCTGATACTTCCTGCAGTGGAAACTGCTCCTTTCCCATTCAGAAGGAAAGAGAGGTCAAGCTTTCCCTTGCTCCTCTTCGCGGTCGAAATATTCTCTCCTTTCAACCTCACGTTCTGGGCGCTCAACACGACCGGGCTTGGAGTCGTCTCATCCTCGAAACGAACAATGTACTTATCGATCAGCATCTGCTTTAGGGTGACAAGCCACTGTTTCTCAGACTCGCCAGGAGTCTCCCTGGTATTTGGTTTTCCTGCTGGCTCTTTTGGAGTTGATGGGAGCGGAGTCAGCGTGAGGAGATTCACATCGCCGTTACGCAACCGTTTGACGAGGAGTTCACCTTTCTCTGTGGAGAATCTTCCCACGCCGATTTCTCTTTTTGTCAGATCCACATCTGTTTCATTGATGGAGAAATTCGGAATCTTGACAAAGTCCCGCTGCTCCCCTGGCTTCCTGAGGCGGAGATCCCTGAGCGTAACAGACATCCCCGAAAGACTGATCTCCGGTTCCTTTCCACCTCCTGCATATCTGTATCGGGTTGCAAGGTCGATGCGGCCGTCTTCGATGTCGAAGAGGATGGCATCCTTGTAGTAGGGGCCATACTTCTTGAGAGAAACGGAAGAGACCGCCACCACGCCTTCGGACCACAGAGGCTCCACGGAAAACTCACCCTCGTCTTTGATGGTTTCATTGGCTTCGGTTTTGAGGGATAGTGCATAGGCTGATTTCTTGTCCTTGCCGTTATTGAAATGGTCAATCTTCAGGTCGATCGGGTCGAAAATCGTTTTGAAGGGCTTACTCCTGGAAAGGTCAGTAAAAGAGATTTTCCCCCCTGACAGCACTATCGCATCGATCTCCAGCGACAGGGGTGGTGCCTCCTCGGTTTTTCTAGCGGCAATCCTTTCTTTGCCCTTCTCATAGAGAAACAACTGCGTGTTGAGGACCCCCTTTTCATCACGCTGGATGTCAAATTCTGGCGAAGTGATCGACACCTTCGACAGGTGAACGGTCCTCAAAAGGGGCTCTGACGGGGCAATGGAGATATCGAGCAGGGGGAGTCTGAAGAGCGGCTTGTTTTTTTCATCGTCCACGGCCATGTTTTTCAAGGAGACATTGCCTGTGACGGTGAGAGCGGGATCTCTTCCTTTCGTCTCAATGAAAGATATCTTTACGTCTGTATCCATTGACGCCGAAACAAGCCTGAACTTCATCTTCATGGGGATATACGCCAGGTAGTACGGTATATTGAAACCCTTGATAGCGACATCAACGGAGGTTTCACGAGAATCGGCGAACGGCTTTGTTTGACCCTGGATGGTGTAGAGAGCATCGTCAATCCTCGCTGAGAAATGCGGCTCCACGAACCTCTGCACATAGGAAGGGATGTTCGACAGAAAGGGGACGCCAATTTTCAAGTCTCTGACGGTATGTTTTGTGTTCTCTGGTTCGTCTAGAAAATCGATGCTCCCGTCCTGTATGCTGATGTTATTCAGATCGAAGCGTAAGGGTTTGGACTTGGTTTTCTCCGGAGCCGGCTTGTTCTCCTCCAGTAAATCTGAGAAATTGTAGGAGAGGTTTTGGTTACGGGTGATCCTTACGTAGGGCCTGGTGATCCGGAGTTCTTTAAGGACCGGAGCCATTCTGATGATGGAAAGGCTCTCCAGATTCAAGAAGAGCTCGTCGAAGGATACGAACGTCTCGCCACTGGCCCGGTCCTTGATCGTTAATCCTCTTGCGGTTACGGAAAGAGTGTAGGGATTGATCCTGATCTGGTTGAGGGTTACTTCCCGATGGAGATTCTTGGAGAGTTCCTTGATCAAGACGGATTTCATTACGGGAGGCAGAACAAAAAACCCCACGAGGGTGAACAGGGCAAAGAAGATAACGAGTCCAATAACAATCTTCTTCACTCGGGGTCTTATTTTCTTTTCGTAGATTCCGGCTAGTTTGTTTACCATACGCTCACCTTCTCGCAGAAGAGTACGAAATCAAGCTTGCTTTACCTGTAATCTAGTAAGTCCATGCGAATAGTCAATGGGATCTGGCAATTTGAATTCTGTTGAATTGCGAGGTTGGGAGTGATAATGAATAGTGAACCGAGTTGGTTTCGTTAAAACACAAACAAGCAGGGAGGTAGTGATGATTGGTGCTAAGTTGTCCCGGGTAGCCTTCGTGTTGATGATCTGTCTCCTCCTATTACTGGCGAACCTTTCTCTCGTCTTCGCGCAAACTAAGCCATCGCTGCGACTCGGTGTCAACATGGATGCGACTGGTTATGGAGCGTGGCTGGGAGAGCCGGAGGTGCGTGCCGTTGAGTTCTTTGCAGAGCAGCTCAATGCGACAGGAGGTATCAAAGGCCGCCCCCTGCAGGTCTTTGCCTACGACAACGAGAGCAGTCCTGAGAAATCGGCGAGCAACGTCAAGAAGATGATCCAACGGGATAAGGTCGTGGCAATCATCGGAACGCCCATCACTGCAACCTCGAACGCTGCGAAGCCCGTCGCTCAGGAGGAAAAGGTTGTGAACTACTCGACGTCAGGCTCCTTCGACCCCAACTATGCCGATTCCTTCTGCTTCGCCTCCTGGGTGCACACTTCGGAGATGGTCGAGACCATCTTTGACTATCTGGTGAAAAAGGGCACCAAACGGGTGGCTACGCTTTGTGCCACCGATTCAACGGGTCAGACATGGTTCGAAGAGGTGAACAAGGCCGCAAAGAAATACAGACTTGAGATCGCGGGTGAACGTTTCAATGTCAAGGATTTGGATGTGACGGCGCAACTTGCCAAGGTTAAGGGGATCAATCCTCAGGCGCTCATTGTCGGTGTGAGCGGCGCACCGAATGCTGTGGTCGCCAAGAATTTCACGCAAATGGGTTTCAAAATACCCTACATCACAGGGCACGGCAATCTTTCTGACACCTTCATCAAACTCATCCGGGATTTTCAGCCGGAGCCACTTCTGCTGCCCGGTGCCCATTACGTCGTTTGGAGAGAACTTCCCGATTCGTATCCCCAGAAGAAGCTGATGAAGGAGTTCACCGAGGCTTTTGAAAAGAAGTTCAAGAAAGAGCCTGATATCTATGCAGTTGTGGCTACGGATGCTGCGCGGGTCGTTGCAGAAGGGATGAGGCAGGTCATCCCTGAAGGGCCCAATGAAAGCGTCAAACTGAGAGATGCCATCGAGCGGATCAAGAACTATCCCGGGATTTTTGGTGGAACCTACACGTTCAGCAAGGATGACCATCGAGGTATTCACAAGGATGCCGCGTTGATGGTCCAGGTGAAGGACGGAAGGTTCGTGATGGCCAGATAGGCCGACTCGGATTCCGCGCCCACATGCGTCCGAACGCAAATCATTAACACCCAAGGGAGCACTCCATCCCAAGAGAGTGCTATCGTGAGGCGTTTCCGCAACGCCGTGCACTACCAAAAAAATATTGCTTGTCTTCACTGTCAGCATCTCAGTAAAATGTGACGAGTACGCATTGGGAGGATTATTCATCGCTCTCACAAAAGGTCGCGCACGGCATGCATCGCACCCAGGCTCCGCCGGAGGGCAAAAACCTCCCTCGCATCCGGCGGCCACCACAAAGAAGGGAATATCATCCTCCGGGGTAGCGAGAACAGAACAGCTTGCGGTCCTTGAAGCCCTCCACCTCCCTGTAAGCCTCATCAGCTCCAGCTACATCTATAAGTGGGTGAACACACGCTACGCAGCAGCCCACGGCAAGGAACCGGAGGAAATAATCGGCAGGACGGTACGGAGCCTTTGGGGTAAGGCATTCGACCAGAGCATAAGACGCAGGCTCCAGCAATGCTTCAGGGGAAAGGAGACTCGGGACGAGGGCTGGATGCGCTTCCCGGCTCTCGGCCAGCGTTATTGCGAGGTCGTTTATTCGCCTTACGCCACACGCGATGAGCCGGTCAGTTCAGCGATCGTCATTACATATGATCTCACCGAGCGAAAGGAACTCGAGGAACGCCTGAGACAACGCGAACAGCTGGCAGTAGAGCAGATCTTCATGCAACGCGATCTTGCCCTGCGGTTGGCGCAGATAGAAAGTTTCGACCAAGGACTCACCCTCATTCTTCAAGCGGCGCTGAAGGCATCAGCCACAGAGAGCGCGTGCATCTGGCTAAAAACGGAGCCGGTCGGGGACCTTGAGCTGGTCTCGTCCGTCAGCCCCTCAGATGTGTTCCCAGGTAGTCACGGCAGCATACCTGCAGGATCTGCGTTGTGGTCCGCGGTAATGAAAGGCAAGAGCGTCTACGAACCTGTAGGCGACCAGGGCCGACCAGCCTACGGCGCATTGATCCCGATACAGCGAGAGGGCCAGGTGGTCGGTGCTCTCACAGTCGGCTATCCGGACGGGACGAAGATACCCGAGCAGGGTCGACTTACGCTCGACTTCCTCTCTGCGGAACTGGGAACGATCATAGCCCGGATGCAGGCACGCCGGCAGCTTGAAAAGGAAATCGAAACGCGCAGAGAAGCTGAGAAGGCTCTCGAAGCAGAGCGCCTCAGCCTTCAGGAAGCAAACGCTGCGCTGAAGGTGCTGCTGAAACACCGAGAGGAAGACAGAAAAGAACTTGAGGCACGCTTTGTGGCAAATGTAAAGCAACTTGTACTCCCGCATGTCGAGAAGCTTATAAAGAGCAGGCTCGAGCCTCAAAGCGCGACCATGGTCGGCTTTATCCAAACGAATCTCAGAGAAATCCTCTCTCCTTTTCTCGATAATCTACGCGCCTTCAACCTCACCCCGCGTCAACTTGAGATTGTCGATTTGATCAAGGCGGGAAGAACCAGCAAGGATATCGCGGAAGCATTGCATGTAACCAAGGAAGCCATCGACAAGCAACGGTTTCTGATCAGAAAGAAGCTGGACCTCAATAAAGGGAAGACAAACCTCCGATCCTATCTCCTGTCACTCCTATAAGTATTACTATTAGCGTCATACTTTACACCATTTTACGTCCTATTCACAAAGTGGACCTTCCGCCCTAAACTGCTAGTAACGAAGCATAAAGGAGGTAATCCCCATGAAAGAACGCCTTGTGGTAGCAGCACATGTGACGGCCGTCATCCTGGTAATCGTGTCCTTAGTACTGCTCGGCCGGGAGATCAGTGCCAGATCGCCGTTTGCGCTGGAACCATCCCAGCAGGCCATTGAAATGGCGACCGAGGCGCTGATCGACTGAGCCCCAAGCAGACAGGAGACAACCTCATGCAAGGACCGAGTAAGATCCATTCACGTACTTTTCCAAAAGGAGGAACAACCATGAAACAAGTAACGAGAGTGGTGTTGGTAGTGGTCTTTTTCTTACTGGTGGCCGCGACGCTGACGTCCTACATCTGCTTGATCTGCTATCCTGACCATCCTTATGTTGCGGACGTCCAGAAGGCTCTTCTGGCGGAAAGCGGACAAGATGATCAACCTTTAGTTCTTGCCTGGGCACAAGCCAAGGGCCTCTAAAAAAGGAGGGTATCATGGAAAACTTGTTTGTGGTCAATAGCGGTTTCGCCGTACCGTTGGCTCTGATCGTGTTATGGCTTGCTGCAACCGCTGCAATTCGATGCTTCGTCTACCTGTCGCGAAAAGCACGCGTGTTCTTCGCCACAAAAATCGGACAGATCTCGATCCCCCTTGAAAGACCCCTTGCCTGAGGGACGGAGCAGGACAAGAGCGGGAAGCGGGCGGGTGTCGTGTGATGGCAGAAGATTCAGTACGACACCCGCAACCTCTATTTCCTGAACCTGTTACATTTATCTTCCCAGTCTGCGCACTATTGCGTGGTGATGATGCTCGGACCGTGTATTGCTTTCTCACGTTTACTGCGGACGGTACGGAGACCATCGGCAGTGCAGGGGGTTCTTGTGATGATTCAAAGCACGGACGTGTTGGCACGTGTATTGCATTTTAAGTGAAACCGAGAGCAGCATCGTGAACAGCAGCGACAGGCCCGTACGGAATCCTCACGTTGTGCTTCGCGAGGAGTTCGACGACTGGGCAGTGCTCTTCGATCCCGATACCGGTAAAGGCTTCGGCCTGAATCCCACCGGGGTCTACCTGGCAAGACTCCTTGATGGAAGCCACACCCTGGATGACCTCTTGGAAGAACTGGGTGCTCATGCCAGAGACGTACCCAGGGAAGCCCCAGAGGAGATTACGGCCTTTCTCAACCAACTGGCCGCGGAGGGGTTGGCCGCAGTCCACCGTCCCGAGGGTGCCCCCCGCAAAGAGAGGGAGAGGAAAGAAAGACGACGAGCGAGACGCTCGCCTCCTTCCTCCTCTAAGTCGGGTGATCCACACCTATGCGCGTATGCACCCCCGGAACTCGTCAACCTCAACTCAGAGCATAAGGCCCTCGGGAACTGCTATACAGGCACAGGTATCTGCTGTGAATCCGGGTCATCGACCACCGGGTGCAGCGGCGGAGGGGGCGGAAACAGCAATGACTGCGGCTCCGGGAATTCAGCTCACAACTGCTCTGGCGGTTCTACCGTAGGCTGTTGGAACCCGTGCACGGGAATCTGCTGCGCAGGGCTCACCGACGCCGTGATGTGTCACGGAGGCATAACAACCAGCTGTTGCAACAGTGGAAATAGCCCCAGCAGTCCGATCACCTGCGGCTATGGAGGCTCCCCCTCCAGTCACGGTTCCTGTTCCACAGGAGTTGGCGCCTGTTGACACGGAGCTTCACCGCTTTGCCATCGTCGAGAGTCCACTATCTTCTCCGATCGCGGAATCCAAGAAGTATCTCTGATGCGGATTCTGCGCAGCACATATTGCATTGTCACCGAAGCTGAGTGGGAAACGCCAACAAGAACTGCATCTGTGACTTATACTATACACAGAGTACCCTGCAAAGGAGCTTTGCATGAAGAGAGGACGGGTTATATTGATCTCCTGCCTGTTACTGGCACTCGGTATGCCTGCTTTCTCCGCCCAGGAAACAGAGAACATCTTCAGGGCCGTTGTCAGGATACACGCACATGTACCGAAACACGCACGGACTGCCGATACGCTCGGCACTGAACGGGAAGGGTACGGTGTCGTTATAGATTCGAAGGGTGATATCCTCACCATCGGCTATCTGATCGTGGAAGCAGAAACTGTGGAAGTGATCGGGCCAAGAAGCACACCTGTAAAAGCGGCGTTCGTGGGGTACGACCAGGAGACCGGTTTTGGGGTGGTGAGGACTGAAGAACCTCTCGGCGTCGAACCGCTGCAACTCGGGTCCTCCGCACTATTGAAAGCAGGGGATCCAGTTCTCGTTATGGGGGAAGGAGGATCAACGAATGCAGGGGGCGCTTATGTTGTCAAACGGATGGAGTTCGCTGCCGGATGGGAGTATCTCCTCGAAGATGCGATTGTCACGTTTCCCGCGTATCCGGACTACGGCGGGGCTGCCCTGATAGGGCCTGAGGGCAAGCTGCTCGGCATCGGATCATTACTCACCGCAGTGTCACTGCCGCACGCCGGTACCGTGGCCTGCAACATTTTCGTTCCTGTCGATCTCTTGACCCCGATCCTCGGGGACCTCACCACGGGCTTTCCGAGAAAGGCCCCCCGACCCTGGCTCGGGATAAACTCGGAAGAAGCGCACGGCCGCGTTTTTGTCGCTCAGGTGACTGCGGGAGGTCCGGGAGAGAAGGCCGGTCTGAAAAAGGACGATCTTATCATGACCGTCAATGGAGAGCCGGTGAGCGGGCTTGCGGATTTTTACCGCAAGGTGTGGGCGCTGGGTAATGCAGGTGTCGAGGTCGTAATGACGGTCCTGCGGGGGACGCGGATACACGAGATAAAAGTACGCTCCAGTGACCGTAACCAGTTTCTTCAGCTCAGACCGAAACAAACGATATGATCTTAGCGCCAGACGGGAAGCGCTCTAATTACCGCAAGAGTTGCCGCTAAGACATGATTACGCGGAGGTAGTCTTCCGCCATAGCAGGATCAAGTCTTCTGAGGATCTGATAGACCTTCTTGGCCGAGTTCAGATCATCGACCATGTAGTATTCCAAACCCAAGTTCTTCCATGCTTGGGCATAGTCTGGTTTCAAGCGTGTCGCTCGCCGCAAAGCATCGATCGCCTTTGTGTCCTGTTTGAGCTTCATGTATGCCACGCCAAGATTGTTCCATGCGTTAACGAAATGGGGATTCAGGCGTATTGCCTCCAGATACGCGCTAATCTCTTTATCATACGACCGGGTACTTCCATAGGCTACGCCCAAATTGTACCACGCCTCTGCATCATCAGGTTTCAGTCGTATCGCTTTGTCAAAGGCGTCTATAGCCTCGGCATACTGACGGCGGCTGTCATACGCCATGCCCAGGAAATTCCAGGCACCGGCATCGCGTGGCTTAGACGCCACCCACTTACGACAATGCTCTACCAGTGATTGGAAATCCTGTTGGCTCTGAAGGCTTCGTGCCTTCTCCTCCCATGAGGACGCAATCCCTGTCCCCCTATCAGAGTGCACTAGCCTTGAAGACTCCCGGTCACAGGACTTGCCAAGACCAAGAACCGAGAGCACAAGCACAAGGAGACCTGCAGTCACTATGACAGAATAACATTTTTGTTTAGGGCTCTGGCCGGCTTTTGAATCATTAAGTGAAGCTGCCTTTTTTTCTTTTTCAGCTTTCCACCTGTCGAAATCCTGTCTCTCAAAATCGCTTTCTCGGGAATGTTGTTGCCTGCTACCGTCATACTTGTTTTCGCTGTTTGCAAAGTCTTGGTACGCTTCTCTAAAACCTTCCCGTCCAGAGTGCGATTTCCTATTGGATCCGTTACGAGCCGCTGCTACATACCTGGCTAATGCTTCATAAGCCCAATTTATGTCCTTGAGCGTATCCTCTGCCTTCTTCTTTAATTGCGGGTTGTATTCAAAGCGATCAGGATGCCATACCTGAATCAGATCGCGGTAAGCCTTTTTTATCGCATCGAGCGAGGCTCCGGCTTCGAGTCCAAGAATTTGATAGCACCGTACTATAGCTGGATCCAAAAATGCCCCTGCAAAAGTTCTCCTTTCTTATCGCTCTTTCAGCTCTTCTACTTTAACGATTATCATGCGCGCGGACGCTTTTCACTGCCTGTGCAGCCCTATTCTAACCGCGATATCGTAAATCTGTTTATATTCCTCGTCCCTCAATTTTGAGACTTGTGCCGGCGATCTGTATTCGCAGAGGTGCCCCATCTGATCGAGTTTCGGCTTGGTGATCTTCACGGCCTTTTCAATGGCGGGTATAAGAACTCTCTTGGCATCATCTGGTATTCCGGCGGGAGCCCATGGCGCAAACCAGGTGGCCGGCAGAGTCTGTGCGTAGCCCAACTGTCTGAGCGTGGGGATCTCGGGATGGCTTGGCAACGCGGGGTCAATGAGGAGCACTCTCATTCTGCCCGCCTCCACATGCGGTTTGAACTTTCCATACCCGTCGAGGGCAGCCTCGACATGTCCTCCCAGGACACCCGTGACCACGCTCTCACCGCCTTCGTAGGGCACATGGGTTACCCTGATCCCCGTGATCGACTGGAGGAGTTCTATGGCGAAATGCGTGAAAGAGCCAACGCCGACTGACGTCATGCGAATCTTTCCGGGGTGCTTCCTGGCATACTCGACGAATTGAGGGAAAGTCTTCCAGGGTGCATCAGCCTTCACGCCGACCACAGTCGGCATGAAAAAGTGGAATCCCAACGGTTCCAGGTCCTTCATCGGATCGTAGTGTACGACCTCCGGATTGGTGATCGGAACATAGATAACGGGCGACGCACTAGAGTAGAAGAGCGTGTACCCGTCTTTCTTCGCCCTGACTGCCGCATCTGCACCCAACACGGTCCCTGCGCCTGGTCTATTATTCGGAATGATCTTGGTGCCGAGGAGTTTGTCCAGTTCCTCTATCAGCATTCTGCACGCCGTGTCACCCTGACCGCCTGGTGGGTAAGGAAGGATCATCTGGATAGGGCGATCCGGGTATCCCTTTACGCCACTGGTCTCGGGCGCGAGCATGCTGAGGCCCAGCACCGAGGTCAAAAGAAGAAACAAACCACGCGCAATTCTCATAACCCCACCCCTTTGGCAATCAGACCACGCAGGAGTGCTATGCATTGCTGGAGTTGTGGCTCCTTTTGCACTCCAGTGCAATCTTGCGACAAATCTGCGATGCAGTATAGACCTCGATTCGGCGTGAGTCAATCCGGAAGGATTATCCGTGGAATGTCCGACACCATGACCAATGGGTCAGACGCTGCGGGAGAGAGGAGCATTCCCGGCATTGATTTTAAAGCGCGCCTGCCGCGACTCGAACGCGGAACCTACGGATTAGAAGTTATTTGACGGGGATGCCCTACCCTTTCCTGATTTCATCCTTTTCAAGTCCCATAGCTAGTTTGCCCGCATTTGGCAAGGGAGAGCCTTCCCTATTTTCAGAGGCAGAAACCTTATAGCTACTAGACAAAACTATACAGGCAAAAAACGGGGGGGCTGGGAAACTGGCCCCTTCTTGTGTTCAGGCGCGTCATTGCTTACACCTGTAGAATCATCTAAAGTCAAAGGGCACCTCGCCATAGTCAACATGAAGTTGTACTATGGTGAAAGACAACCAAATCTTTTCATGGAGGTGCCCCAATGACAGT
>DATKNH010000042.1 GCA_035541455.1 Syntrophorhabdales bacterium | reverse complement strand
GCTGCTTCAATCCATAGATGACGACGATGAACATCACCACCATGAGCCCGTAGGTGATCCAGCGCGCCCCCTGGCCGACGTTCCAGAAAATCTCCCTCCCGATCTCCATAGCTAGCCTCCTTCCGTGATAGGTCGTGTGGTGCGGTACTGCGCTAGGATTTGTGTGCGTCTCTTGTTGTAAGACTTATATGTGAAACAATACACAAAATCAACAGAATTCCGCACCACCACTGCTCTACCGCTGGTTTGGTTTTCGGTTGACATAAGCCGACGCAATCGACTAAGCTGTTGCCTATGAAGAGCTTCCTGCGCGAAATGTTCTGGGACTTCTACGATAATTTCCTGGAGGTTTTCTGGGGTGTCATCGTTATGGTCCTTGTGATGATAGCAGGGCTGATCGTAAGCTGGTTTGTCAAAAAGCTTATTGAGAAGCTCTTAGTGCTCTTCCGGTTCGACAGGTGGGCATCCGATGTGGGAATATCGCATTTTCTGGCCCGCGGCGGGGTGAAATCCAGTCCCTCGATTGTTGTGGGACGGATAGTCTTCTGGCTTCTGATCATTACCTTCTTTTCCTTCGGCCTTACCTTCGTAGGCGTGCCACAGTTCGGCGAATATGTGTCGAGAATTACGAGCGCGCTTCCGCACATATTCGTTTCGCTGATCATCGTCGTGGTCGGAATAATTTTCAGCACGTTTTTGAGCAGGGTTATCTACGTCGGGTGCGAAAACGCAAATATAGGTTATGGCGACATCATAGCCAAGGCTGTGCGCATCCTGCTTATCATTATTACCTTTGGGATCGTTTTTGAGTACATGGGGCTGGGGAGCACCATTCTCAGCATATCTTTTCTGATCATCTTCGGCGGAATCGTTATGACCCTTTCTCTCGCTCTGGGTATAGGATTGAGCCACGTCATCGCCGATATCATCAAGAGCAAATTCGTAAACCACAGGGATCCGGGAAAAGACAAGTCGTAAGGCAAGACCTCAAACAAGGCCAGACGAAAGAGCGCAGCCCTGCGGAAGTGGTATGTGCTTTACACGAAGTGGCTCATGTCTCGCCGCGGTCAAAAGCCGGTGCGGAATTCTTTTGTCATTCTCAGGGAGGAGTTTGACGATTGGGCCATCCTGTTTGACCCGGACACGGGCCGAGGTTTTGGTCTGAACCCCACCGGTGTTTTCTTGTGGAAGCTCCTCGACGGAGAGCTCACGATCGACGAGATGGTTGGGATCTTGCGGCGTCATGCATGCCGCATATCTGAGAATCTCGCCGGCGAAGTCGACGCGTTTCTTAATGCAATGTCTGCCGAGGGGCTCTGCGGATTGCAGGGAGATGGTCCAGAACGTCCTTGTGATGCCGCGCGCGCCGCATTGGAAATTGAGGCATGCTCTCTTGCGGCGGAGGGATGCACAGCGTCGAAATCATTCACCTACGAATCCCCGATGCTCGTCGAATTCGGCGGAGGACGAAAAGCCTTAGGAGATTGCGGCGGGTATGGATCGTACGGCGGCGACTGCAAATCAGGCGGTAATGCTACCCAATGCTGCACTAGTGACTAGTGGAGGTTGCGCGAACCAAAGTGGTGGCCAGTGCTGCGGTGGGAGTTGCGTCAGCGATGGCGCCTGCGACTGTTGGGGCGGGAATTCTCCCAGTTCTGGTAGCTGCTACAACGGTTGCGGCGCTTCATATTACGGTCGTCAATGCAGGTGCGGAAGCTGTCCATATAATCTCTAATATGCCAGGTTGTCCGGACGGTACCTCTTCCTGCACTACTGGCGGAAGCTGCGACGGCGGCTGTGGGACGTAACGGTCTCTGGGGCTTTGTCTTAAATAAGCTCCGTCTTCCTAATTCTATCGGAGGTAGCGTTTGAACCACACCAGGCTCAGTTCTGCAGCCTTGTCTCGGTGGGCCAGGTCTGTGAAGGTATGGTCGGCTCCTTTGATGACGATGAGCTTCTTGGGCTCCCTGACATTGTCATAAATAGCCTTTCCTTCGGCGCATGACACTACCTCATCCAATTCTCCGTGGACCACTATTGCACGGGAAATCTTTCGCGCTTCTCCAAGAAGATCGTATGTCGAAAAATCTTCAAAGATCGAAGACTCAAAATGTATATCCGAGATGCTCTCGTCCTCCTTGTTTTCTAGCATGTAGGGTGTGGCCCATAGCGCCACGCAGCGTATCTTTTGGTTCTTGGCGGCCTCAACCAGCGCTGTCGAGCCTCCGAAGCTGCTGCCCAGGATTCCTATTCTATCTGGGTCTACGGATGTGTGGCGCGCAAGGTGATCGAGTACTGATTCAAGATCCCGAACGCGGATGGTAAGCGTCGTTTGGGTAATGTTGCCACCGCTCTCGCCGCAACCATGATAATCGAAACGGCAGGCCGCTATACCCGCAGCGGTGAAGCGTTCCGAAAGATAGATATATTTCGAACTCTCCTTTGAACTGACCAATCCATGGGAGAGTACTGCACAGGGAAACCGTCCTGCGTCCCCAGGCAGTGAGAGAATCCCTGCTACCATGTGATCTCCCGAGGTAACTTCAAATCGTTCAACAATCATCACGCACCTCCGAGGGGGCGGAACAGATGGGAGCGGCGAGAGTTCCCCGAAGGGGGAAAGATCGCTCTACGTCCGCAGCGTCAGCACACCCACCGTGCCGAGAGAAAAGAAGAACAGATTTGCAAACCATGCAGCGAAAAGCGGTGGAAATATTTCCGAGTAGCCCAGGGAGAGTGAAACCGAATGAAAGAACCAGTAGAGCATCCCCACCGAGATTCCCGCAAATATTCCCTTCGAGATCTGCTTCGTCTTGGAATAGCGCAGGCCCACCGAGAATGCTGTGAGCACCATGATGACGTTGATGAAGGGAAAGGCGACTTTATTGTCCAGGTCGACAAGATACCGGGTGATGTCGTGCCCGTTTCTCTGCAGGCGGCTTATATAGCGCCTCAATTCCCCGTAACTCATCTCTTCCGGGCTGCGCTCCACTATCTTGAATACTGACGGAGGTTCCTCGATCAGACCTGTGAGTGCGGGATAGAATCTTCTCCCGATAACGCCCGTCGGGCCGAATGTTCTTTCGACGACGTCGTGAAAAACCCAGGCTCCATCCGTCCACGTGGCGTCCTTCATATCGTACCTTTTTCTGATAGAGTACTGATCAGAGAGTTCGATCACTGTTACGTCCTTCATCGTATCTTTCTTTGTGTCGAAGAAGCCTATGTTGCATATTGTGTTTCCCCGCTTGAACCATATCTTGTCGTTCTTGAAGTAGACCATGGACTGTTCCTGCTTGATTTTGGTCTTGTAAATGTATTCAGACGCGGTAGATGAAACAGGGATTATCCAGTCGGAGAGTATGAATGAAAAGGCAACCAGGGCGAGAGACAAGAAAAGCAAGGGCTTCATCATGGCAAGGGTGCTGATGCCAGATGTGCGCACGAGAATGACCTCGTTTGCCCTGATCATGACGATAATCAGTATAAGAATGGATATGAGAAAACAGAGCGGGAGTATAAGGTTGAAATAGTAGGGTAAGCGGAGAGCCAGATACGCAGCCCCATAGAGCAGGTTACGAAAGGTCTGCGTGAAAAGTTCAACATGATCGAAGAATTCTATTATCACGAAAACCGCGACTCCGGCGAATTCCGAGAGCACCAGGAACTTGAGTACATTCTTGACAAGATACCTACTTAATTTTCGCAACCAGTGACTCCAATCTTATTTTCCACCAGCCTGAAGGACGAGTCTGCTCCTCGGTGTTCAAGTCCTTCAGCAGGTAGAGCCCTGTTCCTATCACGAGTATGTTTGGAGTGGCGGCGACGAGGAAGGGTGAGATATTGTATTGCCCTCCAATATTTTCCGTCACTGCGACAACGACGTAGTAAGACAGGAAAATGATGAGACTGTATATGACGCCGGAGAATTTTCCCTCGGCCCGTCGTCTGATGCCCAGCGGGACTCCTACCAGAACGAAGACTGCAGCTGCCAACGGGATGGTAAACTTCTTGTAGAGGTCAAGCAACAGTTCGTACTTGTCCGCCCCTGTTGCCGCCCGGTATTTTGCCGCTAATTCCCTGAGGCCCATCTCATTCGGTTTTCGGCGCAGGCCGGGATTGTAAGGCAGCACCTTCGTGAGATTCATGGCGAAAACATAGTCCTTGAAGGCCACGGTCCGGTACGTGTCGCTTGCTTTTTCCCACCGGTGGACACTTCCGTTTTTGAGCAGGAAAGAAAGATCCAGCGTGTTGACATCGAGGTTTACCGTGCCCTTTTCTGCGGAGATCGTCTGCCGCACGCCCTCGTCCCTGTCGTCGGATATGAAGACGCCTGAGAGGTCACGGTTTTTCTTGTCAACCTTCTCTATGAAGATCACCACGTCGGGAATAGAATCGTTGAACATGCCTTCCTTATCCTCGACTGATATGCTCTTTTTTGCGATGGTTACAAGCGTATCCCTGAAGGCCTCTCCGGCATGCGAGACGAGAACGGTTGTATTGAGCACGCCGATTACAAAAATGATCAATCCAAGAAGTGCAAAGGGCACGAGCAGGCTACGAAGGTTTATCCCGTTTGCTTTCAGCGCCAGTATTTCGTTTTCGCCGGAGAGCCTGCCCAGCACTACGATCATCGAAAGCAAAAAGGCCATTGGAAAGGTGAAGGTGAGATAAGCGGGAAATGAATAGGCCACAAGAAGAAAAATGTCGGTGAGGCTGACTCCCTTGTTGATGACCAGATCGGCTAATCGGCCTATCCGGCTCACCACCAGTATGAATGTGAAGATGAACAGGGAAAGAAAAAAAAGGGAAACAAGTTCCCTGAGAAGATAGATGTAGAGTTTTTTAAAGGTTGCACGCCATCGGATCACGGCTAATCGTATCATTCACACGGGTTTCTGTCAATTTGCTGACTACGTGCCTGGCCCGTCGACAGAAGCCTGCGGCGCGGAAAAGAATCAGGGCTAGACCCGAAGCGGACCGGCATTACATGCGTTATTCTGTCTTTGCAGCGGTATCGGCGACTGACCTGGTGCCGAAGAACTTGTAGATGGGGCTCAAATAGGGCCTCAACAGGAATGAGAGCAAAAGTATGGCGATGCCGGCAGCGATCGCGTAGGCCTTTTTTCTGAATTTTTTGACGGGCTTTCGCATAAGGCTCTGGCTCTCCTCTTCAAGGACAGCCCTCACCGTGGTACCGTCGACAAGGCGGTGTGAATGCGTGTAAAGATAGAGAAGGCAGCGATCGCAGATCACATTTATAACGCGGGGGCAACCGCCGGATGTTCGGTAAATTTCTTTGACTGCGTCGTCTGTGAACTGCACGAAGCCTCTGGAGCCCGCCCTGAGCAGCCTGTGATTGATGTAGAGAAAAACCTCATCTTCGCTCAGAGGCCTCAGCCTGTAAATGATAGTGATTCTCTGTGCCAGGTAGCGCAAGCCCGGCTCTGCAAGCTTCTGAACGATTTCCGGCTGGGCGAAAAGAATGATGTGGAGTATCTTTTGCTTATCCGTCTCGAAATTGGAGAGCACACGGATAAACTCAAAAAGGTGAGACGAAAGCAACTGCGCCTCGTCTATGATGAGCACCGTCTCTTTTCCTTCACGATACTCATCCAGCAGAAATTCCCTCAGGTTCTCGAGGAGCTCTTCTCTGTTAGTGGTGAGAACAGGTACCGCAAGTTCCCTCAGTACCTGCTTCAGGAATTCAGCCTCATCCATGATAGGATTAAGGATAAGAGCGGTGTGGTACATCTTCTTGTCAAGACTTTCCAGGAAGATACGGGATATCGTTGTCTTACCGAGACCCACGTCACCATAGATAAGCGCAAACCCCTCCTTCTGGTCTAGAAAGAACCTCAGGTGGTCGGCCGCTTCTCTGAAGCTTCCGGATTCGAAGTAGAAGGAGGGATCGGGTGTTAACCCGAAGGGCTTTTCCGCGAGGCCACAATACTCTACATAGGGTATTTCCACAGTGGTATTATTATACGCTTTGGAATCTTTATGCAATACATTCACATTACTAGCAGCGTCGGCCTCTTCGGGGACCGGAGACAACCGTTTCCATGTGGAACGTTCCTCCGGGAAGGGTGCGCTGCTGTCAGGAGCGAGTGCTCGTGAGAGTCTGGTTTGGCCCATTACTTGAATGAGATGCAAAGAAGATGCCGAAAAAAGCCTGTCTGCTCTTCAGCCTCGTTCTGATCGCAGCCTGTTTCTACTATCTGGCGAGATGGCCCATATCTGCGACAGATACCGATCTGTGGTACCACCTGAACGGGGGGAGATACATTTTCGAGACCGGCACCATTGCAAAGACGAGCTTCTTCTCTTTCATTGAACCGCAACGGGTATGGGTCGATTACTACTGGCTGTTTCAATTACTTGTCTACCGCCTTTTTTCATGGTCCGGGTACGGATGCCTTATCTTATTTCGAGCGCTTCTTTCGGCTGCCACCCTCGTATTGCTTTTCTTCTATTTTTTTCGACATCAAAAAGAAAGGGAGGCCGTTTTCTACTACACACTGCTTTTCGTATTCTACGTGCTCCTCTTTCTACCAAGAAGCCTGCCTGTGAGACCGCATCTTCTTTCCTACCTGTTCATTATCTTTTTCCTGTACGTTCTGGAGTTGAAGCGCGTCAAGGTACTCTGGCTCTTGGTGCCGGCGGCGGTGCTGTGGGTCAACCTGCACGGAATTGAATATCCCGTACTCCTGCTGATTGTCGGCGCCTACCTCATAGAGTTTATCTGTCAGCGACTGAAAGGCAACGGCGAGCCGGCCGCTCAATCTTACGTGTATCCGGCTGTCCTCGCACTCTGCGTGGCTTCAGTGCTTTGCACGCCTCATGGCATACGACTTCTTGCGGTGCCTTTCAGGAGCATGGCGCAGGTATCTCAGTTTGTCTATGAGTTGAGGCCTTTGTCCGCCGTCGACTTTGTTTCCTTCTTCGGTGTACTTTTTCTTCTCGCGGCTTTTGCAGCCTTGAGCGCACTGCGCAACAAGAGAATGAGAATCAGTCACCTGGTCCTTCTTCTCGGCGGCCTCGCGCTTCTTCCACAAGCAAAACGGTTTGTCAACGAGTACTCTCTTCTTGTGCTGCCCCTGCTCAGGGCGTATCTGCCTGTCACAGTGGAAAAATCGCCCACAAGGATGCTCAAGTTCGCGGCCGTGGTCCTGGGGATTGCGTTCATGGCTATGCCCTTTATTTTCATGCACTGGTTTTTTGCTCATCCACCCAGGTATCCCCTGTCGGCGAGAGGGCTCCCTGAAGGCGTGGCTTCTTTTCTGAAAGAGGTCAACAGAACAGGTTCGATTCTCAATCATCCGGACACGGGGGGATATTACGAATGGGAGCTTTATCCCACGCACAAAATCTTCATGGATTTGCAGGTTCCCTTCTTGTTCTCGGGGGAAGACTTTGAGATGGCGCGGGATGCGTACACGAACCCCCGTGTTCTGCAAGATCTTATAAGCCGCTACAGGCCCTCTTTTGTTACCGTTCCCGTCGATAGCGGGGCCTTCAAAAGACTCATTGCCGATCACCCGCAGTACCGCCCCATCTTTTTTGACGATGCGGAGGTTCTTTATGCCGACGGGACTAAAGAGGCGGCCCTGGTTTCTCGGTACGAGATAAAAGCCGTGGACCCTTTTGCTCTATACGGCGGGTCGAGAAACGATACTCTTCAGGATCGGCAGGTCTTGGACGAGCTGTTGAGGCTTTCGAAAGTCTATCCCGATATCGCAATCGTCAATGCAGCGATCGTCACAATCTATCAGCGGTGGGGTTGGCGGCGGGAGGCCATACCATACGCTGAGTCAATCATACGGACCTATCCCGAATCACATCTCGGATACAGGCTCAAAGCGAATCTTCTTGCACAGCTCGGTTCGTGCACAGAGGCCATGCCGTTCTACAAGAAGGGCCTCGACCGGTCAGAAGCCGCCGTGAGGAATCTGATCAGGGATGAAGCCGCTGCATGCGAGAAAAATAAGCTCTGATCCGCAAGCATCAAAGGGTTCCCGCCAAAAACAAAATTTGTATCTGTCAGCTTGCCGACGTTTCCTGCTTCCTGGCATGCAAATTGCTCGAATTCAACGTGCGCCTTAGTGAGGCGTATTCTTGTAAGATATGCCCGGCTCGGAATGTATTGACGAGCAGAATACATTCTTGTATAAGGTTTTAATGCTTTTATCTATAGTAATTCCTGCCTACAACGAAGAGCGTTTCCTGCCGGAGGTCCTTCGACGGGTGAAAGAAACACCCTACGACAAAGAGATCATTGTGGTGGACGATGCCTCGGTCGACGGCACGAGGCGCTACCTCGAAACGCTCCGGGACGACACCATCAAAACCGTTTTCCATGAGAAAAACAAGGGTAAGGGTGCGGCGCTCAGGAGTGGCGTACAGATTGCTCGCGGCGATATCATTGTGGTCCAGGATGCTGACCTTGAGTATGATCCGAAGGATTACCCGACGCTTCTGGAGCCGATCCTCTCAGGCAATGCCGACGTTGTCTATGGGTCTCGTTTTCTGGGCGGAGCGCACCGCGTATTTTATTTCCGCCACTACGTGGGCAACAAGATCGTTACCTTGCTCTCGAACATATTCAGCGATCTTAACCTGACCGACATGGAAACCGGCTACAAAGCCTTTACGAGGAATGTATTCGAACGTATCACGATAGAGTCGAACAGATTTGGATTCGAGCCGGAAATTACGGCAAAGGTAGCGAAGCGTGGCTACAGAATCTATGAGGTTCCGGTCTCGTATCACGGCAGAAGCTACAGTGAGGGGAAAAAGATCACGTGGAAAGATGGTATCAAGGCGCTTTTCACCATCATCAAGTATAATCTGCTGCGGCAATGACCGCTGGTGTCATAGTGGCAGCAAGCCTTCTTAAGCCGTTTTGCATTGGGACCGATAACGTAGAAGGAGATTTTTGGGCAACTGTTACAAGAACATGAGCGCCAAAGCATGTGGGAGGACATGCGGCACGATGGTTCACAGGGCGTTTGCCGGCGAATTTGTCAACTCGCGTAGCCACGGCAGTAACATGTGGCGCAGGCTTTGCCGCCTGCCATCCTGCGGCGGCTTCACCCTAGTTGAGTTAATCGTAATAATTGTGCTGGTTGGTTTGCTTGGGGCTGTTGTGGGCATGAAGTCGGGGTTTTCGACCTCCAGCTCTAATCTCAGGGTGGCCCTTGACCAAATAGCCGCTGACCTGCGGTTTCTCCAATCTCAGTCCATGGCGACAATGGCCTGCACGGGTGGGAACACAGTCTCCTTTCCGGGTGGTGGAAACTCATACTTGCTGCCTATGGCGTTGCCCCAGGGGACAACGTGTCTTGTGCAAGGGCAATGGAAGACGCTTCCCTCAGGGGTAACGATAAGCAACGGCTTGACAGTCACGTTCAACTCGCTGGGGGAATACAACACTACTACCGACGCCACGCTTACGCTCAATTCTCAGGGAAAGACTGGCACTGTCAAAATATACGCCAACTCGGGTGATGTGGAGGCATATTGAAAAGCAAAGGCTTTTCACTGATGGAGACAGTTGTATTCATCGTTCTTGCCGCGCTGATCATTCCCTTGTTCTATCTCACCACCCAGCCGGTGATAAAGGATATGATGACGCCCACAGCGTATATCAAGGCCCGCTTTGCTGCAGAGAGAAAGATGGAAGAGTTGATGGCCTATCGGTTCAACGATACGCCGACCATGGATGTAGGTTCCCACGGCCCTTCTAACCTTACGACCGACTCAGCTTTTCCTGCGGCGGAATACGCCGGCTATCAGTGGAAATGGGTTGTCAACTACCTTGACTGCAATGACCCGGTTAATCACTGTGTCGGTTATCTGGGTACTTCTCTGGTCACGACGTCCAATCCAACGAACTACAAGCAGATCGACCTCACGGTAACGGCCCCGCAAGGGCTGACCTATACGGTGACGAGCGCTATAACGGCGAGATACTAAGTGCTCCATTTTATAAATACGATTACGTATTATAATGACATTTCAGCGTGCGTATGGTATCCTTGGCATACATTCTCCAATGAGGAGGATCCCATGCCAAGGAAGAGTCCGTTCCCCATTGTGCTGTCCGTGGCCGAGCGTGTCGAGCTCGAAAAGATTGCCCGGAAATATACGTCATCTTATTATTCTGTGATCCGGGCCAAAGTGATCTTGATGGCGGCGCAGGATATGGAGAACGACGAAATCGGGCAGAAGCTGGGGCTGCCCCGCCAGATCGTGAGCAAGTGGCGGAAGCGGTTTTATGATGAACGATTCCAGGGGCTGGAAGATCGGTCCAGACCCGGACGGCCGTCCGGGTTTCCCCCCCGACGTCGTCGTCCAGGTAAAGGCTCTGGCCTGTGAGCTGCCCGCGGAGAGTGGGATTCCCCTGTCGCGATGGAGCACGGGGGAGATCGCGAGGGAGGTCATCCAGAGGGGCATCGTGGCTGAGGTGAGCGGGTCGACCATCTGGCGGTGGCTCGGCGAGGATGCGATCAGACCCTGGCACTACCGGAGCTGGATCTTTCCCCGCGATCGTGAGTTCGAGCAGAAGGCCGGCAGGGTCCTGGATCTCTATCAGGGCATGTGGGATGGGCTTCCGCTGGGTACGTGCGACTTTGTGATCTCCGCCGATGAAAAGACCAGCATTCAGGCGAGGCATCGAAGGCACGGAAGTCTCGGGGCACGGAAGGGAGAAGGACAGAAAGTGGAGTTTGAATACGCCAGAAAGGGGGCGCTGAGCTACCTTGCGGCCTGGGACGTGAAAAGGGCAAAGCTGTTCGGACGATGCGAGGCCAAGACCGGGATCACCCCCTTTACCCGGCTGGTTCAGGACGTCATGGCGTGCGAACCGTACTGTTCTGCCAGGAGAGTCTTCTGGATCCTCGACAACGGGTCTTCGCACCGGGGGTTGCCCTCTGTACACAGGCTTCAAGGTAAGTGGCCGCAGATCACGGTCGTCCATCTTCCCGTCCATGCCAGCTGGTTGAACCAAATAGAAATCTATTTCTCCATCCTTCAGCGCAAGGTACTCACGCCGAACGACTTCCCTTCCCTTGCCAATCTCGCGGAAAGGATTCTCCGCTTCCAGGCACACTACGAGAGGATCGCCCGGCCCTTCGAATGGAAGTTCACCAGAAAAAAGTTGTCTGATCTGATGCATAAACTTTCAGGGCCATCACTGGAGCTACCTCATGCGGCATAATACGTCACCGAATT
Source organism: Syntrophorhabdales bacterium (assembly GCA_035541455.1). NCBI lineage: Bacteria > Pseudomonadati > Thermodesulfobacteriota > Syntrophorhabdia > Syntrophorhabdales > Syntrophorhabdales bacterium. The sequence continues at coordinate 1,125 of DATKNH010000042.1, read as the reverse complement.
TTCGAGATAGGGGACTTAGTCATCCATGCACCCGGTTACCATGTACGCCGAAAAGGGAGAAGGAGCTTCGAAGATATACTCGATACAGGCGTAGGGACCGCATACGCGCTCAACGACACAATATTGAAACAACTCTTCTCTGACGGAAGGACAGGTCGAGGCTGGCGTGTTGTATTGTTATGTAAAGCAGGAAACGGTAGTAGGGCTGAAGGAACTCTCGTCAGGCTTGAACCTGCAACCAAGGATGGTAAGCCATGGTTCACGAGAAGGCATGTTCGTAGATACAACGTGTATGTAAGAGATTTCATATTCGTTCCGTATAAATCAGAAGCACTCAACGCGAATGGTGTTGCGGTTATCTGATTGTTTACAGTGTCAGAGCGTCTTAAAGGGTCTCCAAGTTTTCTCCTACACTCGACATCTTCTTCTTGTCGTGTATTTCTGGCATTGATGAATTAAGAAGAAAAGGTTCTCGTAGCTTTAGAGACAGTGAGACGAACCCAGAGAGCTACTCGGCTTAATCCAGAAGTACAATCATTTTAGCACCAAAGGTCGATTTCATATGAGGATCTTTGGTTATACACTATAAGTAGGGTTTAGGATCATCCGATTTCTGGTCGCTATTGGGGTAGCTGACAGGGAGAGGAGGTTGAGATGATGTTACATGTGCAGTATCAGAACCACAAGTACGATTTTGTCCATGTTCAAACCCTTAATCGACTTTTGAGGGAAAACGAGATTCGATACTTCTACCGTCCGTTTGAGAGAAGATGGGTCGACGTTTACCTTGATCCCATCAGAGGGTTAGGGGGAATCTATTCAGGACCTAACAGACGATATAGTACTCGTAGGGTGTCCTTGGATCCTTGGAATGGGTGAGTTTGCATCCCCGATCTGTCATCTCGTAGATTTCACCGGTACATTCATCTGACGTCTCAAGAAAGATCCAAAAGGTCGATCGAGGTTTTGTCTATAATCTGACCTGCCCCACTCATTGTGACACCTCTGGATAAAAGGACCGCCCGAACAACGGCCTTTCACTTATCGCAGGGAAATGCCTCCTGCAGACCCATGAGCAAGACCGTTGGAAGCCGAAGATCGGCACGGGGCTTCTTAGCCTTAAGC
>DATKNH010000041.1 GCA_035541455.1 Syntrophorhabdales bacterium | reverse complement strand
AGCCAGATGATCCGTTTTCGTGATCGCCATGCTCCGCTGAGGGAGGTCAAATTTTACACAGACGCTGACATAACCTGGTATAGCTGGGACGGAGGACACGCAAACTGGGGTCCGGAAAACAGAAGTTTCGCCTGCTTGATTTTTGGTAGCGAAGACCTCTACATGATGTTCCACGCTGATGCTGCAGACAGGACATTTGAAGTGCCGCCGGCAAGAAAGGGCAGACGCTGGCGTGTCGCGATCGATACATCGAAGAACTCCCCCGACGACGCTGCCGAACCCGGGAAAGAAAAGCTTTTGAAACCTCAGGACCAATGCGTACTGGCAGCCCGCTCAATGGTCATCCTGATATCGCGATAGATTTCTCAGTTGCGCCACACCGGGTAAAGCCCTGAGTCACTTTAAAAATAATTACAAACAGATTATACTTAAGCGTACAAACCGTGCTCGCAAGGAGGTGTGTCACGTATGTCTCCCTATTCAGACCTGGTTAAAGAGCATTTTCAGAATCCGCGCAACAGAGGAAAAGTAGAGGATTTCGACGGCATCGGAGAGGTGGGCAACCCGGTTTGCGGCGACATGACCACAATAACCATAAAGGTGAGGGAAGGACGACTGGCTGACGTCAGGTTCGAGACGCTGGGCTGCGGCGCTGCAGTTGCCGTATCGAGCATTGTCACTGAGAAAGCGAAGGGTAAAACCCTTGACGAAGCCTTGCAGATCAATGCAAAAACGCTCGCGACAGACCTCGGAGAGCTGCCGAAGAACGAACTCCACTGTTCACACCTTGGGCCCGAAGCCCTCCACAAGGCGATCATGAATTACCTGGATCGTCAGGCCGGAAGAATCAGGAAGGAACGGGGGGGTAAAGACGAGCATGTTCACGCAAAGGACACCCACTGCCGCTGCCCTTATTGTGAACACGAAGTCGCCTCCGGTGCGCCGATCTGCGCCAACTGCGGCAAATCAACGGCGTAGCAGGGCCACCTCCACAACGATGACAGGGGACCGACCGATGATCTATTTGGATAATATATCAGGGACACCGCTTCACGCGGAAGTGAAGCAGGCAATGATAGGCTACATCGATAACGGATACGGCAATCCGACGAGCCAGCATCGTTTGGGGGATGCGGCAGCTGAGGCCCTGGAGAAAGCCCGCAACGATGTGGCGCAGCTCATCAATGCCAATCCGGAGGGGGTGATCTTCACTTCCGGCGGCACCGAGTCCATCAATCACGCTGTCAAGGGCGTGGCCTTTGCACTTGCCGAGAAAGGCAAACACATCATCACATCCAATATTGAGCACCAGGCAGTGCTCCGCTCCGTGCGCATGCTGATGCACCTCGGATATGATGTAACGTCCCTTCCGGTGGACGAATACGGATTGGTCGATCCGAAGGATGTTGAGAAAGCGATCACCGATGAGACCATCCTTGTCAGCATCATGCATGCAAACAACGAGATCGGGACCCTCGAGCCCATAGCAGAGATCGGCGAGATTACGAAGAAGAGAGGCATAACCTTTCACAGCGATGCAGTCGCATCCGGCGGAGTAGTGCCGACGGACGTCAACGAGTTAGGGGTTGACCTGCTGAGCATAGCTGCGAATCAATTCTACGGCCCTGCAGGCGTGGGGGCCCTCTATGTCCGCCCCGGAACCAAAATCATTCCACTTCTGGACGGAGGCATCCAGGAACAGAATCTCAGGGCCGGTGCACACAACATGATAGGCATCGTAGGCATGGGTAAGGCAGCAGAGCTGGCAAAGAGAGAAATGTCATCGAGGCTGGAGCATCTCAACCAGGTCAAGAAGAGATTCCTGGAACGCCTTTCAACTATCGATGAGATAATCATCAACGGCCATCCCACCAAAAGCCTGCCAAACCTGATCTCGTGCTCAGTGAAGTATGTGGAAGGGGAATCGCTGGTGCTGATGCTGGACGAGGAGGGGATTTGCGTTTCCACCCGGTCGGCATGCGCCACAGGTTCGTTGCGGGCCTCACACGTGCTTGTCTCCTGCGGCCGCGACTACATGACGACCCAGGGCACGCTTATCTTCTCCTTCGGCATAGAAAATACCCTGGAGGAAGTGGATGTCGTTTTCGGTGCGCTCAAGAAATCTGTAGACTTCCTGCGGAGCATGTCTCCGTTCTACAATAAAAAAAGCAGCTGAAGGAATGCCTCAAGCGCATGCACGTCAAGGATCTGAATGATGCCGAGGAATTCATAGCCAGTGACGAGTCGCTCCTCAGGCAACTCATCCACCCCGAGAAGATGGATGTGGCATGCCGCTACAGCCTCTGCTATGCCCGCGTAAAACCCAGTCAAGTGACAAAGCCCCACAGGCTGCGGTCCACCGAGGTCTATTATATCCTCGAGGGAAAAGGAGTCATGACCATCGATGAGGAATCGCGACCGGTGGAACCAGGTCAGGCAGTCTACATCCCTCCTCACTCGACACAGCATATCCAGAATACCGGGCCCTCAGATCTTCTCTTCCTTTGCATCGTAGATCCTGCCTGGCGATCAGAAGACGAAGAGATGGTGTAATGTCATAGAAGCAGAAGGAAGTGACTCCCAAGAATACAATGAAAGGTGATTCACCAGAAAAAGCAAAGGCGGAAACGCCCAACCGTGCCGTGACAGATGTGACTGAGCATGAGGAAACGTTCAGGCTCACCTTTGACCAGTCGCCTGTCGGGGCCGCCATTCTCGACGCAACGAACGGCCTCTTCACAAGGACGAATACAGCCTTTTGCCGTTTCACGGGTTACACAAGCGAGGAACTGACACGGTTTACCTTCAAGGACCTCACGTACCCGGACGATCTCCCATCCAGCATGGAGCAGACGCGCAAGGTGCTTGCCCGGGAAATCAACGGGTTCGAGATGGAGAAGCGCTACCTCCGCAAGGATGGCTCTCTTGCGTGGGGACGTCTTTCTGTGCGAGCTATCACCGACCGATCCGGAAACATTCGCTACACGCTGGCAATGATCCAGGACATCACGGCAGCCAAGGACGCCGAGTTGCACCTCCGCGAAAGCGAAGAGGCTGTGAAGTCCCTGCTCAATGCCACGAGTGATCTGGCCGTACTCATCGACACGAAGGGTAAGATCATTGCCGCCAATCGGGTCTTTGCCCATCGTCTCGGCAAACAACCGGAAGAGTTGATTGGTCAAACTGTGTTTCAATTCTTCCCTGAAGAGGCGGCCGCTTTCAGGCAGTTGCAGCTCCAGAAAGTACTGGTCACCGGTGAACCCTTACTTTTCGAAGACACATCGTCGGATGGACGCTCACTCGACGTGTGCGGCTACCCTCTTCTTGATTCAGAACGTAAGGTAACAAGAATCGCAGTCTACGCGAGAGACATTACCGAAACTAAAGAGGTCATTCGGGCGCTGGCAGAAAGCGAAGCCAAGTTCAGGCAGATCTTCGACAGCATCCATGACGGCATCGCAGTGTGGGATGTTACCACGTTTGAACTCATTGATGCGAACAAACGGTTCTGCGAAATGTATGGGTACAGTCTTGAAGAGCTCAAGAGTTTGCCCCTCGGCAGCCTGTCTGCAGGTGAATCCCCGTCTGAAAGAGAACGACGCCTGAGCGCCCATTACACCCTGGCAAACGAGGGACTGTCGAGACTTTTTCAAGCTGAAGCCATGAGAAAGGACGGGAGCACCTTCTGGGTGGAGGTAAACGTTAAACGCATATTCATGGGAGGCAGGGAATCGCTTCTCGCTGTGGCCCGCGATATCACTGAGCGACGGGCAGCAGAAGAGGCTCTGCGGGAGAGCGAAAGCAGATTCAGATACCTTTTCGACAGTGTGCGCGACGGCATTGCAGTCCGTGATGCTCAGACCCTTGAGCTTCTCGATGTGAATCGCCGATTCTGCGAGTTGTGGGGCTACGGATTTGAGGAACTCAAAGTTTTGCCGCTGGGAAGCCTCGGTGCCGGGGAGTCTGTGGAGGAGCGGCGTGCGCGCCTTATGACCTATTATGAGCAAGTCAGCAAGGGTACGCCGGCTCTCTACGAGTGGGCAGCAAGAAGAAAAGACGGGAGCACGTTCTGGGTGGAATTGAACGGCACGAAGATCACTATGGGCAACCGGGACTGTCTGCTCCTGGTCATCCGTGACATCACTGAGCGACGTAAAGCGCAAGAGGCGTTGAGGGGCAGTGAAGAGGCAGCCCTGAGACTTGCACAGGAGACCGCGGTCATCGCTGAGCTCGGCCGTATCATGAACTCAAGTCTCGACCTTGAAGAGGTGTACGAGCGTTTTGCCGAAGAGGTGCGCAAGCTGATTCCTTTTGATCGGATATTGATCAATCTCATTAACAAGCAGGATGGCACTCTCACCACGGCTTACACCGCGGGCATGGTAGTGGAGGGGAGAATAAAAGGAGTCGTCTTGCCTATCGAGGGCAGCATCACCGAGCAGATGCTGCACACGGGTGCGCCCGTAATCATAGAATCAGAGTCCGTTGGAGAGGTGCTCGATCGCTACCCGTCACTCATCTACGCCTTCGAGGCGGGCCTTCACTCCAGGCTCTCCGTACCCTTACTGACGCGTGGAGAGGTGATCGGAAGTCTGGCTCTCTGGTCGAAACAGCCACACGCGTACAGGGAAAGAGAGGCCCGGTTGGCAGAGAATGTTGCCAGCCAGATTGCCGGCACGGTCTCCAATGCGGAGCTCTTCCGTGAACGGAGTCGCGCTGAGGAGGCCCTGCGCGTCAGTGAAGAAGGCTACAGAAGCCTCGTCGAAACATCGCCTGATGCTATTTTCCTCCACGACGGGGGGAAATTCCTGTATGTAAACCCGGCGGCAGTCCGCCTGTACGGCGCTCTCAGCGCGAAGGAAATGTACGGCCTCAACGCGTTCGACATTATTCATCCGGACGACAGAGAGTCGATACAGAACCGGACGCATTTCATTATGACAACAGGTTTGCCCGTCCCTCTCAAAGAGATAAGGATTGTGCGTCGCGACGGCTCGACCGTCCACGTCGAGGCGACTGCGGCAATTTCTTACTACCAGGGCAAGAAAGTTATCCAGGTAATACAAAGAGATATAACGGAACGCAAGCGTGCCGAAGAGAAGATCAAGGCATCGCTGGCGGAGAAAGAGGTGCTCCTGAAAGAGATTCACCATCGTGTAAAAAATAATCTCCAGATAATATCGAGCCTCCTCTATCTGCAATCGACCAGAACTGATCACACGGAGGCCGTCTCCGCTCTTCAGGAGAGCCGGACCCGCATCAAATCGATGGCTCTCATCCATGAGCGGCTGTACGCATCGCCCGATCTCGCCAGCGTAGACATGGGCAAGTACACCAAGAATCTGGTGTCAGACCTGCAGCAGTCCTACCTGCCTGAGGATGGTCACATCAGGCTCAGGCTCAATCTCGAAGCTATCAGTCTGGGCATAAATGAGGCGATACCCTGTGGACTCATTATTAATGAACTGGTCTCCAACGCGCTGAAGCATGCCTTTCAGAAAGGTCAACCAGGAGAGATCAAGGTTGAACTGAAGAGAACGGAAACAAAGCAGGTCAGACTGATCGTCAGCGACAACGGCATCGGCTTTCCGCAAGAGATAGATTTCAGAAAATCGCCATCCCTGGGGCTGACACTAATAAATTCGCTGGTCGATCAGCTCAACGGGACAATCCGCCTCGATCGAGGAAACGGCACCACGTTCACAATCACGTTCGGATCGTAATCACCCCGCCAAAGCCCACGCTTCATCCCTTGCCTGCCCGTCCCATCCCACCTCAGCCGGTTTCAGCGCTTCACATTGCAAAATAGTTTACTTTTCCTGCAACATCGTATTATACATGTTGCGGAATCCTGCCGATGAGTAAGTCTTCTCTCACAACCGGTCCGGCACAGGCCGCGTCTGAGCCCAGGCACCTCGAGCATGCCTGGCTCATGGTTGCATGCGCCTGGCTGCTGGGCTTTGCCATGTACGCGCCTATGCTCTGCATACCGCCCATAGCTCATATCATTACGGCGAAACTCCTCGTGGGCAACGCTGCGGTGGGTCTGCTTTTTGCCGTACCGGTTACTGCGCTGATCGCGCTCGCCATACCGAGCGGGTTTCTCGCGGACCGACTCGGTACACAAAAAGCTGTCGGCATCGGCGCTGTGGTAATGGCAGCGGGAAGCCTATTGCGCGGGATCTCAACGAGCTTTAGCGAGCTCATGATCTTCACGATTATCTACGGAGTCGGCTTCAGTATAATCTACCCCAACCTGCCCAAGCTTGTGGGACTGTGGTTTCCACGGGAGAAGGTGGGTCTCGCAACCGGGGTCTATTCAACCGGCATAACCACAGCCGGTGCTGTAGCGCTCGCAATTACGCTGCCCCTTATCTATCCTCTGACAAACAGCATCCAGGGCACCTTCGTTATATGGAGCATCCCTTCAGTGGCTGCGGCCGTCCTGTGGTGGCTCGTCGCCAAAGACCCGCCCGTCACAAATAGCCCTCTTGCTCAGACAGCGCAAAGAATGCGCACGCACACCTCCTCCTATTCCCTCTGGAAAGACAAGAATATGTGGTATATCGCTCTTCTACTCTTTTTTAACGATATCCATTTCTATATATGGTCGGGATGGAGCCCGGCAATATTCATTATGAAAGGCGCGTCTCCGGAGTTGGCCGGATTGATGGCATCATGCAGGGGATGGGCGGGCTTTCCGGTAATCTTCCTGATGCCCTGGGCGTCGTACAAAGTCGGGTTGAGGAAACCATTCATGTGGGGCTCCGCACTCCTTCTCGCCCTCACCTCATGGGCTGCCATATACATACCTGTCCCGCTTGGCTGGCCCTTGATGGTGCTCGTGGGCGTTGCTACGAGCGGCACCTTTTCTATGACACTTGCGCTTCCCCTGGAACTGCTGCCTAACGAATTTGCGGGTATTGCTACCGGTACCGTGCTGTCCATCGGGTACATCGGTGGACTTCTGGGGCCCTGGCTCGCAGGCCGGATCGCTGATGCCACCGGAAGCTTCAATCTCGCACTGGTTGTTCTTGCGGTTACCGGTATCCTATGGGCAGTCGTAGCCCTCCTGATCCCGGAGAGCGGCCGCAGGGCCCGCGAAGGCACATAACGCCACTCTCTTACCATCAGAAGGTTCCCGTTCATACAGGCCGGTCGTTTCCTGCGAAACAGGACTTTCCTTCTTCCCCGGTTGCTTTATTCTTCAGCATAGCCGTTCGTGTTTGCTGGTTAAACTATACTTTGCAGGGCCACAATGATTTTTGACATTGCCTAGCATTTTACGCCCCATTGACCTTTAGCTTGAAAATGCATATATTACTCGCCTACCGAACTTGTCTATTCCTCATCGAGAGCAATTGGAGGTTGTGGTCAGATGAAACTGTTCCTTTGTGCTTTAGTGGTGTTGTCATTATCAACCTTCTCGGTTTTCCCCTCTTTATTGTCCGGGGCGGAGCCAAAAAACCCACCCGGCGCGTCCACCGGCGTGCCAGCAGCCGATAAGGCTCCGACATACCCCTCCATGCCCGGACCCGGCAAGAAGGTCCCGATGGAAGGGGGTTACTACCTGACGTACGGCTTCGACAAGAAACCGAAGCTGGGCACGGTGATCATGAAGGTCGAGATTTTCACGGCAGACGGTAAAAAGACCACCTCCGTTGAGGCAAAGGCAGATGCTGGTATGCCTTCCATGAAAGGCGCGCACGAGACCGGAGAGAAGACTTTCGCGGTCTCCAAGAAAGGCGACTACCTTCTGCCCATAAATATCGTAATGCCCGGGGATTGGGAAGTACGACTTTCTATCCTCAAAGATGGGAAGGTGATCTTCAGAGGCAGATACAATTTCGATGTGTAGGATTCTGGCCACCTGCCTGGCCTTTCTATCACTCACAACTGCGCTGTGCGCTTCTGACCATCTTCTCTACTTCGAGGCGCAGGGAATCGGCGGCTATTCCACGGAGCAGAAGAAGACTATCTACTATTCTCAGAACCCGGACGCTGAGATGCAGAAGCCGAGCGTAGGCTTCGACTACCTGCAACGCTTCTCTGGTGAAACCGGTGACTGGGCAAGCTTCGCGCTGCAGGGACGCTTTGCCGTGACAGTCAACGGTACCAATGGCGCCGATAGCTATCAGTTGGAGCCGCAGGTATACAACGCGTACTTTAAGGTTAAGACTCCCGATGGCGGACCCTATGTCTGGGCCGGTCATAACCGTCCTGCTTTCGGGCTCGGTTCTTACCTGGACAGCCATGCCCTGCTGCTTCGCACCCTTGCGATTCAGGGCTTCGGCTACGACAGGGACTGGGGAGTCGGGCTATATAAGGACTTCTCATGGGGTGATATTTCGGCTACGCAGACAACCGGCTCAGGTATGCCTGTGTACACGAAGGGCAACAACATGAGCGCTGCCAGGATCTCCTGCGGCGTGTTGAGCCGTGATAACTACAACGTAGGTTTTTCCCTGGGCTACGGCAGGACCCTCGATACCATGGGTTACAAGCTATTACAGCCTGATCCCGAGAATATGCGCCTTGTTGGAGTCGATGCGGCATTCTTGTGGAACAGGTTTGAGCACCGCTTTGATTTGCTCGGGGGAGAATGGCTCGGTCAGAATACGTATGCAGGGCTCTACCGCTTCGGCATTAACCTGGATCAGGAGAACAGATACAAGCTGGAATTCCAGCCTGCGTGGTGGAAGTACGGCGATGAAAGGAATTTTCAGGGATCAGTCTGTTTCTCAAGCTTAGTCACATCAAGCTTAACCCTCCGCGTCATGTACACCTACAATGATAACCCCAGTGACAACAGGGTTGTCTTCCAGTTTTATTACTATACGCCAATATGAAAAAAGAATGGATGGACGCGAAAATGAGAAGAAAAGAAAATAAGTTCGTCGCTGTTCTGAAACTGTTTGCCCCGGGGTTCCTCATCGTTCTCGCGATCTGCACGTCGGGCTGGGCCGCGGTGGGCTGCGATCTAAACGACCCGGACCGTGATGTAGCAAGGCTCTTTCCGGAATCCACCGGCTACAAGACAATTTATACTTCGATCCAGAAAATCGGCGGGCAGAAGCTGTTCGAGACTGTGGAGGCGCGTCTCGGTGATAAGTTCAAAGGCATCTATGAGACTATCGATGTTCCGTATACGATTTATGAAATCTATGCGGGCAAGAAAAAAGTCGGCTACATACACGGCGTCAATGAGAAAGGTCAGTTCGGAGGCATCCAGGTATTTCTTGTTCTCGACCTCAATGGAACAATAAAAGGCTTCTATATCCAGAAGATGACGAGCCAGTATGCGGGGAAACTGCGCGATGCGAACTTCGGCAAGCAGTTTGTCGGCCTGACGCTGAAAGATTTCGACCAGTATAATGTGGCTTCAGGAAAAGGATCCGGGAAGGTCGAGGCTATAAAGAATCCGGCTCCGGAGGCGGAGACTGATTTCAAGGCTGCACTCAGAGCTACGAAGAAGAATCTCATTCTCATGGATGAGTTCGTTTTTTCCGCAAAAGCGGGAGCATCAACGCAGGAGGTACCCAAGAAATGATCACGAAGTTTCAGGTGGCTTACAAAAATCTGTTGCGAAAAAAAGTACGCAGCCTGCTCACGCTGACGGGCATTGCGGTTTCTGCGTGGGTGCTTGTAAGTCTTTTGGGTTTTAACAAAGGCTACGAAACATCCCTCGATAAAGACATAGACAACATGGGCTTTCAGTTGATGGTCATGGCCAAGGGCTGCCCCTATGAGGCCGCCACCTTGATGCTGAAAGGCGGTACAGGACTCAAATACATGGAAGAGTCTATTGTAAAGGATGTGGCCAAAGAGGCTGAGGTGGAGAAGATCACGCCGATTCTCATGTCAGCCGTCTTCGACCCGAATAAGGGTGAAAACGGGGGCATAGCAGCATACTTCGGCATCGAGCCGAAGAGCTTTGCTGAAATGAAGCCCTTTCTCAAATTCAAACAGGGCGGCTGGTTCAAAAGCAGCGAAGGCAATGAGGCTGTCATGGGTTACGAGGCTGCAGAACTCGAACAGCGTGAGGTAGGAGACATGATCCTCATGCCCGAGAAAAATGTCCAGTTCAAAGTGGTGGGCATACTTGAAAGGTCAGGCACGCAGGACGACGGAACAATATTTGTGCCGCTCAAGACAACGCAAAAGATCTTTAACAGGCCGACCGAGATTACCACGATCGGCATCAAGCTAAAGAAAGGCGTTGACAGCGCCCGGCTCGAAGAGAAGCTGTATCAGCTCCCGGATGTTCAGATAGTCAGCCTCGCGCAGGTGAAAGATACCATTATGAAACTCATTTCCACAGCGCAGGTCATGGTGCTCTCAATAGCCAGCATAGCCATTCTTATTGCGATAGTCGGCGTGATCAACACGATTCTCACATCCGTGTGGGAGAGATTCCAGGAGATAGGCATTCTCAAAACCGTCGGCGCCATGCCATGGGACATATTCAAACTGGTCTGGATCGAGACCATTATTCTCTGCACTGCCGGAGGTATCCTGGGCATCATCTTCGCACTCATTCTCTCGAGAGTTACTGACATGGCGATGCGCGCTGTTCTGCCTTATGCCCCGAGCGGTGGGCTGGTGATCATAGATTTCAAATTAATCCTGACCACCCTCCTCGGCATCATCTGCATAGGCCTCCTCAGCGGCGTATACCCCGCGTGGAAGGCAGGCAGGATCAGGCCTCTCGAGGCGATCAGAGGGGAGGCCTCGAGATGAGTGAGAATTCTGTAGCAATGGAAGCAAGAAACCTGACAAGAGTCTACCACCGGGGTGCCGAGGAAATCAGAGCCGTAAACGACATCACCGTCGCAATAAAGAAAGGTGAGTTCGTTTCGATCATTGGGCCGTCAGGTTCAGGGAAGACCACAATGGTAAACCTTTTGGGCTGCCTCGACAACCCGACCTCCGGTGAGCTTCTCCTCGGAGGCCGTGCGATATTCGGCAAAGGCAAACGCCTATCCGAGCGCGAACTGACCAAGGTCCGCAGGGAGACCTTCGGTTATATTTTTCAAAATTTTTATCTCATCCCGACGCTGTCTGTGAAGGAGAATGTGGTACTCCCACTCACCTTTTACCGGAAACCGGCAACAGAGCCCGAAGCAGACAAACTGCTCGGCCTTCTCGGAATAGGACACCGGAAGGATCACCTGCCTGGCCAGATTTCCGGCGGTGAGATGCAGAGGGTGGCAATAGCCAGGGCCATGGTCAACAGACCAGAGATACTCCTCGCGGATGAGCCGACGGGCAATCTCGACACCAAACGGTCGGGAGAGATCGTCGAGGTCCTCAAGACGCTTAACAGAAATGAGGGTCTCACGATAATCATGGTCACACATAACCCGGAATTGGCGCGCTATGCGGACCGGATACTCGAGATGAAGGACGGCCGGATTCGCCAGGTTGAGGAAGGAACTCACAGCCCTTCCATGCAAGCAGCATCGCAAAGTATCTAAATACACGAGAGTCGGTACATGATTTAGACCTTACGGGGGCCTTATGAGAACTACGCTTTCGATTGTGTTTACACTCTGCATCATCGCCTCTTCATTCGCAGCAGGAGCTGCAGATATGATGCACAGCCAGAAAGAAAGGTGTGCGGTCTGCGGCATGCCTACTGCGATGTTCCCGAAATGGATTTCGAAGATCGAGTTTAAGGATGGTACCAACGCGATATTCGACGGCCCGAAGGATATGTTCAAATATTATCTTGACGTCAAGAAATACAATCCGCAAAAAAGGCAGGCTGATATAACGGCCATTTCTGTAAAAGATTACTACTCGGGGGAATCGATCAACGCGCAGAATGCATTCTATATCATCTGGAGCGATGTCCTCGGGCCCATGGGTCACCAACTCGTTCCCTTTGAAAAAGAAGCTGATGCGAAGAAGTTTTTGAATGAGCACAAGGGGAAGGAAATTGTGCGGTTCAAAGACGTTAACATGAAGTTAATCACATCACTCGACAACCCACCTTGATAACAGGTTAAGATTGAGGTTGAGGTTCAGGCAAAGAATCGATCAAAATCTGCAGTAGATTTGGTGCAAATCACGTCTGCATTTAAGAGATAGGCTTTCCGTACCGATTTGGATTCAAGATGCTTACCGTCGCCACCCGCGAACATGAATACAGTTCCGCGCGGGTACCCGGCTAAATCAGATCAGTGCACGACGGCGTACCTTGCGGCACGTCGCGGAACCAACAGTTTGTGCGGGGCACCCGGGCGCTCCAAAACTTTGATACCCGGGTCGCCCAACGAAGGTAGGCGCTTGAAGGCAAAATCGGTACTAGGGGAGCATGCCGCGCTTGATGATCTCCAGACGCCGCAGCAGGTACGCGTGCTTGGTCTCGTCCTTCAGCAGGTAATCGAGCAGATACTCCTGCACCACCATGCGCTTACCCTTGAGCGCGGGAAGTAACTTCTTTACCGTATCGATCATCTTCTCTTCAAGCTCGATATGGCTCTCGATCATCGTCCACACTTTTCTCAGCTCGTCGGGCGTGAAGGAAACAGTTGCGCTCTCCATGCTCTCCGCAACCCACTTCTCCACGTTGTGGTGCATCTGTGAATCACGCTGGATAATCTCCATGATCAGGCGTATGATCGGATTCGTCGTCTTCTCGATGATGCGCCCCGTGGAGGCAAGAGATGCATCCTCCATCTTCTGCCATTGCTTCATCGCATCAGCGATCCGGGACTGCAGATCTCTTACCTTCCCTCTTTTCTCCATTATTCCTCCCCTTTCCATCCCTCTCCTCGTGACCCATGCCCAGTGACCCGTGACCCCTGCCTTTTCGCCCACTCTATAATTTCCTGCACCATCGCGTTTATAGTGGCCTCATTAGGTAGTATATGCACTTCCAGCCCGCTTTTCTCAATCGTCTTTTTAGTTACCGGACCGATGGCGGCAATCGCAACCTTTTGAAGCATCGGCAGTGCGTCGCGCCCCACGATATCCAGAAAATTTGTAAATGTAGCGCCGCTCGTGAAGGTCGCCACCGATATGCGGCCCTCAAGGAGAAAGCGCTTCATCAGCTTGCCGTGCCTTTCAGATTTTACGCTCCGGTACGCAGCCGGAGTTTCTATCTCTCCGCCCAATGAGCGTATCTGCGCCGGAAAAAGTTCACGAGCCTCCTCGGCCCTCGGCAGCAGAAACCGCACACCCTTAAGACTTCCTGTGCTTGGGCCTGAGAGACGTAGAAACGCTTTTGAAAGCCCTTCTGCGTTGAATTCGTCTGGTACGAGTTCCACCTTCATCCCGTAAACCGCGAGAGCCTCTGCGGTCTTCGATCCCACCGCGCAGAGCCGGATCCCTTTCAGGTCTCTCACGTCGCGTCCTTTGCTCAGGAACCTCCCCATGAAATAGCGCACGCCGTTGGCGCTGGTGAAGACAAGCCAGTCGTATGTTTCAATCCTCGCTATCGCTTGGTCTAGAGCTCTGTAGCTCTTCGGAGCGACCGTCTTGATGGTGGGGAACTCAAAAATCTCTGCGCCCATCTCTTCAAGCGGTTCATAATCGGCTGTATACTCCCGCGTAATCAAAATACGATGACCGAAGAGGGGCTTCTTTTCATACCATGCAAGGGATTCTCTGAGCCGCACCACGTCCCCCACTACCATGACTGCCGGAGACCCGATATTACTCTCCTTCTGCAGACCGCCGATTGTCTCCAGCGTACCAACGACTACTTTTTGATCGGGCCTGGTTCCCCAGCGAATCAGTGCAGCCGGTGTTTCGGGAGGCTTGCCGTTATCTATGAGGTTCCGGCTTATGGCCGAAACGTTCCTGGCAGCCATAAGAAAAACGAGCGTGTCGTAACTCTTCGCAAGCCCCGACCAGTAAATGGAACTCCGCGTCTTTGTGGCTGCCTCATTCCCCGTAATCACTGCAAACGAGGAAGCATGGTCCCTGTGTGTCAAGGGTATGCCTGCACACGCCGGAACAGCGGTGATCGAGCTGACACCGGGCACAATTTCGAAAGGGATGCCTGCCCGGGCGAGAACCTCAGCCTCTTCACCGCCCCGTCCGAAAACAAAGGGGTCGCCGCCTTTCAGGCGACAGACGGTCTTTCCTCGAGATGCGCGTCCGATGAGCGCTTCGTTGATCTCATCCTGGGTCATGGCGTGGTGGCCGCCACGCTTGCCCGCGTAAATAAATTCTGCTTCCCCTCTTATCCGGTTGAGCACCTGGGCGTTGATGTGAAAATCGTAGATGACGACGTCCGCCCGTTGCAGACACCTGAGTCCCTTGATCGTCATCAGCCCGATGTCACCGGGCCCGGCGCCGACGAGATAGACCTTCCCTTTTTTCACCTGCTCTTATCCTACCCGCCGCTCTCTGCCCTTCCAGTATTTCTCCCTCAACTCCCGCTTCAGTATTTTGCCCTGGGGATTCTTCGGTAATTCCTTTACAAACTCCACTGACTTCGGCGCTTTGTAGCGCGCGAGGTTCTGCTTACAAAAATTCATGACCTCCTCGGCGGTAGCCGGCTGTCCTTCTTTCAAGATAATGACCGCGTGCACCCGCTCCACCCAGACATCATCAGGAAGACCAATTACGGCCGCCTCCTGAACTGCAGGGAAACGGTAGAGCACCTCTTCCACTTCCCGCGGATAGACGTTCTCTCCTCCCGTCACTATCATGTCTTTCTTCCTGTCGACAATATAGATGTACCCGTTCTTGTCATAGAACCCCATGTCGCCTGTGTGGAGCCATCCGCCCGCCATAGCCTCCTTCGTCTCCTCGGGTTTGCGCCAGTACTCACGCATCACTTTCTTGCTCTGCACGATTATCTCCCCTGTAGTATTGGGCGGCACATCCTTATCATTCTCGTCCACGATCCTAACGTGTACATTAAGACAGGGCTGGCCGCAGGAAGCCAATATCTCTTGCTCTTTGGGCGTCTTGTCGAGCACGTTATGCGCTCTCTTATTGAAGAACGTAATGTCGGGTCCCGACTCCGACTGGCCGTAGCCCTGCATGAATATCGAGCCGAATTTCTTCATACCCCTTCTCAGGAGTTCCACAGGCATGGGCGAGGCAGCATACCATATGCGCTTGAGACTGCTGAGGTCGTATCTCTCGACGTCAGGCACTGCCAACATGGCCACGAGCTGGGTGGGCACAATATGAATGTCCGTCGCCTTTTCGTCCTGAATGGCCTTGAGCGTCGCCGGGGGATCGAAGGACCTCTGTGGCATGATCACGTTGCTCCCGCCCCCATAATAGAAGGCCCAGAAGTGGCTATGACCTCCGATATGAAAAAGAGGAAGCACCATGATGTGCTTGTCGCCCGCCTCGGCCCCCAACTGGCTCATCTTGACGAGCGCATTATCCATAGTGCGGTTATGCGTGTATAGAGCCCCCCGCGGCACACCGGTTGTCCCGCTGGTGTAAAAGATCAGAAGGGGATCGTCTTCCTTGATGTCGACGTCCGGCTCTTCTTTGGAGCCCTTGGCCAGAAGGTCAGGATAGTAGATCATGTTGTCGGCCGGCTTTTCCAGGGCAACGTACTGTTTGACACCGGGAAAACGATCCTTGAGGGAAGAAATGGTCTCCACCAGTTCCGGGCCGACAAAGAGCGTATTCACTTCCGAATAGTTGACCAGGTACTCGATCTCATTTGCCAAGAGCCTTGGGTTGAACGGCGATATGACGAAACCACCCTTCATTGCGGCCCCGTACACATCCGGATACTCCAGGCAGTTCCAGGAAAAAATACCAATACCGTCACCTTTGCGAACCCCCAACCCGTTGAGCGCATGAATCAACCTGTTTACCCGCTCGTTGTAGCCGGAGAATGTCACCCTTTCCGACTTGTAAATCCAGACTATTTCTCCCCCATACAACAGCGCATTCCGGTACATGATGTCTGCCCATGTTCCGATTCGGTAGCGGCACAATTCTTTCAGCAAAAATTCATCGGCCATTTTCTGTGTCCTCCGTTTTTTTGTTGTACCTTATTATTTGGTCTGCCTGGTCCATGAATCCGGTCCGTGACCAGAACGAAGACCCTGAAGCCTGCTTACTTGTAGGGAACATGCATGATCAGCGGCGTCCTTATAGTGATCGCTCCCTGAGGGCATGTCTGTGCGCACAGATAGCAGTGAAAACATGCCTCGGGGTATGTCACCCCCGGCTTCTTCTTATCTCTTTGCCGTTCATCTTCATCGCTCAGTCCGCCGGTGCCTGTCTCGTCGAAGAATACGTCTTCCGCGCACACATCGACGCACACCCCGCATGCAGTGCATTTCTCGTGATCTATTTCCGGCGGCATTCTCCAACCCCCACGGGATGCGACTTGCTTTTACTATACACCAAACACCACGCAGTTGCACTAGCAGTATGACGCCCTGGCGCACGCTTCCGTCAGCCTACAGATTGACAAGCCGGAATTCTCTTCATTATACTTAACCGTCGGTATAGAGAAGTGTCTGGCAACGCACACAAAAGTGACAATGCGCTATACTGCCGTAAGCAATTTTCCGGCTCACGCCGATCAAATAGGGCGGTCACTCTCGCAAGGAGATAATGGATGCGGCCAAAAAGAACAAGGAAAGACTCGGAGAAGAAGAAAGAGGAAATACTTCGTACTGTGCTGCAGCTTTTTCTCAAGAAGGGATACAACGCAACATCGACGAACGATATCTGTTCGGCTGCGAAACTCGCGAAACCAACACTCTACTACTATTTCGGCAGTAAACGAAACCTTCTTTTTTCTCTGCACGAAAGTCATCTGAATCGCTTTTTGACCCCTTACATTGAGGCAGCCACCGCAATGGAGAATCCCGAAGAGCGACTCTTCTTCATGATCAGGGCCTACACAAAGATGATCTGCGCACAACCGGAACTCAGGTTCCTTATTCACGAGACCCTCGGATTCAAGGACAAGTATTTTCTCCAGGTAAAGAAGGCATGGAAGAACCATTACATCCTTCTCAGAGACACTATTGTAATCCTGCAGCGTAGCGGGCGGGTGGCTCCCACTCTAAAGCCTTCGTGGGCGGCGCTCTTTTTAATCGGCATGATGACGTGGATCACCTTTTGGTTTGATTTCAAGCGCGACGAACAGATTGACGAAATTGCAGAATCAGCCGTGGCTTTTGCGTCTCGCGCGCTGGGCCTGAGAAGCGGCTCAGGCCCTTGAGTTAGCAATGCCTCAAAACGCGTGAGTGAAGTACGCAAGGACACGCCACGTGCCACGGACGTATTCATTGACAACTACCTGGCAGCGTGGTAAATAAGCATGACTTTAATCAAGAGGAGCCGCGGTGAAGATACATTGGCAATCTGGGAAATTTGTTGCGGCCGTGGCGCTGTCTATTCTCCTTCTCGCGTCGTCCTTCCTTCCGTCTGCAAGAGCAGAATATCCTGACAGACCGATCACTATGGACGTGGCTTTTGCCCCCGGCGGCTCGATGGATATGGCCTCACGTGCCATGGCGTCAGCAGCCGAAAAATATCTTGGCAAGCCCATCGTTGTCGACAACAAGGGAGGAGCCGCGGGTACTATTGCGCTGGCGCTGGTAGCAAACGCAAAACCGGATGGCTACACGCTTTGCGCCGGTACAAGCACCGGCATAGTACGCGCACCTCAAATGCAGAAGGTGACGTATAAGCCTTTGAAGAGTTTCACGCCCATAATCGGTTATGCCACGCCGCAGAACGCCATCGTGGTCAAATCGGACGCTCCATGGAAATCCTTGAAGGAACTTCTCGACTACGCCAGGAAGAACCCGAACAAAATCAAATACAGCAGCACGGGCGTGGGGTCCGCCCAGCATCATGCCATGGCCTATTTGGAACACCAGGAGAAGATAAAATGGATACACGTGCCATATAAGGGCACCGCTGACGCAATGACTGCGCTCCTTGGAGGGCATGTCGATGTATGCTCATCCGGGCCGGAGCACGTTCCTTACGCCAGAGCCGGTCAGGTGCGGATCCTTGCATATACGGAGGAAAAGCGGAATCCCAAGCAGCCGGATGTGCCAACGCTCAAAGAACTGGGCTATGATTTCGTAAATGAGACTGTCTTCTCTATTCTGGGACCGGCCGGTCTTCCTGCGGACGTGGTCGCAAAGCTTGAAAGCGCCTTCACCAAAGCGAAGGACAGCCCGGAAGTGAAGACGGTCATGGACAAATTGGATCTGGTGCCGGTCTACTACAATAGTAAGGAGTATGATCGCTTTCTGAAAGAATCGTGGGTAAGGCTCGAAAAGACGCTGAAAGAAACAGGTCTCATTAAAGAGCCGGCTACACAACCGTACTGAAAGATAAGCGACGAAGCGAAGAAGGGATGAAGCGATGATGCGGGCAAACCACTCATTTTGTAGTGCCGCTTATACGCTTCTACGCTTCCTCGCTTCCTCGCTTTAACGCTTCATCGCTTCACCGGAGTTGATGCGTGAACAAACGTGACCTCGTAAGCGGCCTTTTCTGGTTAGCAGCCGCGATCTTTGTGCTCACGCAAGCCCTTGACCTGGGGGTAGGGACGGTCTCCGCACCGGGAGCCGGCTTCGTGCTCTTCTGGTCGAGTGTCCTCTTCGGCCTGCTCTCAATAATCCTTGTGGTAAAGGCTCTTGTGGCTAGCAGCGGGAAACAAGGAATTGCCGAGTTGTGGCACGGGCTGAGCTGGGGTAATGTTGTCATAGCGGTGGTCGCCCTCGTGCTTTACAGTCTCGTTCTCGTGAAAGTGGGCTTCGTCATTGCAACCACAGCTTTCATGGCTGTACTCTACGCCGTGGGTAGAATGAAGGTCTGGGTTGTGGTGGTGAGTGCGCTTGTGACGGTTGCATTGACCTATGCCATTTTCCATTATGCGCTGCAGATCGAGTTCCCAAGGGGGCCTTTCAGATGGTAAAGCAAGACCGGTGTCACAGGGGTGAGCTGTGGAAGCCCTGAACAGTCTGTTATACGGGTTCTCCGTCGCCTTACAACCCGAGAATATCTTTTACTGTTTCATAGGGTCCGTGCTGGGAACGCTCGTGGGAGTGCTGCCGGGCATCGGCCCTGTCGGCGCGATATCGATCCTCTTGCCTATAACGTTCAAAATTTCAGCTACAGGATCCATCATCATGCTCGCGGGTCTTTACTATGGGGCCATGTACGGAGGCTCAACGACATCAATTCTCGTCAACATCCCTGGCGAAGCGGCATCTGTGATTACTTGCATGGATGGCCACCAGATGGCGCTTAAAGGCAGAGCGGGCCCGGCGCTCGGCATGGCTGCCTTTGGCTCCTTCATCGCAGGGACGGTAGGTATCGTCGGACTGATGCTGTTCGCGAAACCGCTCTCCCGCTTTGCGCTTGACTTTGGTCCTCACGAATACTTTGCGCTCATTATTCTCGGCCTGACCTTTGTGACCTATCTCTCTCACGGATCGATGCTGAAAGCAGTTATGATGGCATGCCTCGGCCTCATGCTCAGCAACATCGGTTTGGACCCCATCACTTCCAGTCCGCGCATGACATTCGGCATCCTTGAACTCTTCGATGGAGTCGGCATTGCACCGGTGGCCATGGGTCTGTTCGGCATCGGCGAGGTGCTCATCAACCTTGAACAGGCAGTCACGCAGGAGGTGATAAGGGCAAAGCTCAAGCACCTCTTCCCGTCGAAGCTCGACTGGATTCAATCAAAGTGGGCGCTGGTGCGCGGAACACTTGTAGGCTTCTTCCTCGGTATCCTGCCTGGTGGAGGCCCGGTTCTCGCTTCCTTTATGTCCTACGGTCTGGAAAAGAGGGTCTCAAAGGAACCTCAGAAATTTGGAACAGGAGCAATTGAGGGTGTGGCCTCTCCCGAAGCTGCCAACAACTCCGCTGCTTCCTCATCCTTCATTCCGCTCCTTACGCTCGGCATTCCGCCTAATGTAAGTCTCTCTGTTTTATTTGGTGCTTTTCTCATCCACGGTGTCACGCCTGGGCCTCTCCTTCTCAAAGATCACCCCGACCTTTTCTGGGGAGTGATCAGCAGCATGTATTTGGGTAACGTCATGCTCCTTGTGTTAAACCTTCCTCTGATCCCCATGTGGGTCCAGGTGTTGAAGATTCCTGCGAAGCTCCTCTACCCTCTTATTCTCCTCTTCTGTCTTGTGGGCGCCTACAGCATGAACAACAGCGTGTTCGACGTTATTATCATGATCGTTTTTGGAGTCGTGGGCTACCTCTTCAGGAAGTTCGACTACGAAGGGGCGCCCCTGGTATTAGCCTTCGTACTGGGACCCATGCTCGATCTTAACCTCAGGCAGGCGCTGCTTGTGTCGGAGGGAAGTTTCCTGACGTTCTTTACCCGTCCCATCTCCGCCGTGACCCTCGGCCTCGCCGCTCTCCTGCTGATCACCTCAATCATGCCTTTTGTCGCAAAGAAGGTGGCTAAGTATCGCGAAGTCGCCGAAGACCAGTAATACCGATTGTATTCAAGTGTATACCGTCGTTCTCGCTGCGTCGCCCTCCTTGACGTACTTATAGTACGCCGGCGTCGGCTCCTCACTGCGGCCTCCGGTCTCCAACTTGACTCCAATCGGTATGACATAGCCCCACCAAACTTGCCCGTCGGCGGCAGGCTCGATCTTCAACCCCCCTTGTAGTTCGCATTCTCTCGTGTTAATTATGAGTGCTTTACTCATAAATGCCCCTTGATGTACTTTGAATCTTTGTGATAAACTCCTAGCTTCCCTGAAGTGTATAGCGTCAAAAACCGGTGGTGCAAAAGGAGGTTTGCATGGCGGACGACACACCCTTGTTGGATGAATTGGAGAAAGGCCCATGGCCGAGCTATGTGACAGAGATCAAACGTATGGCAAAGAAGAACGCCGCGGCCAAAGACCTGCTCGGCATCCAGGAACAATCGTACAAAGACAGGATAACCCATTGGAAACATGGAGGCATAGTAGGTGTCACCGGCTATGGTGCTGGCGTGATAGGAAGATACTGCGACGCGCCGGAGAAGTTTCCTGGTGCCGCGTCATTTCACACCATGCGCATAAACCAGCCTGCAGGATGGTTTTACACCACGAAATCACTTCGCACGATCTGTGATATCTGGGAAAAGTATGGCAGCGGCATGACCAACTTTCACGGCTCTACAGGGGACATCATTCTTCTCGGGACAACTACAGAGAACCTGCAGCCCTGTTTTGACACACTCTCTGATGCCGGGTTTGATCTGGGAGGCTCAGGCTCCGCGCTCCGCACGCCTGCAGGTTGCGTCGGCAAGGCGCGTTGCGAATGGTCAAACATCGACACGCTTGGACTGATCCATGATCTGACCGTTGAATTCCAGGACGAAATCCACAGACCGAGGTGGCCGTACAAGTTCAAAATCAAGGCGTCTGGCTGCCCCAATGATTGCGTTGCGGCAATTGCCCGCGCAGACTTCACCATCATCGGCACGTGGCGCGATGCCCTGCGCATCGACCAGCAAGCTGTTAAGGAGTATGCCAAAGGTGGTCTGGACATTGAGAACCTCGTGGTACGCAGATGCCCGACGGAAGCCCTTGCCTGGGATCCAAAGGCCAAAGAATTGAAACTCTCTGCTGAAGACTGTGTGCGCTGTATGCACTGCATTAACGTGATGCCCAAGGCAGTGAGGCCCGGTGTAGAGACAGGTGCCACGATTCTCGTGGGAGGCAAGGCGCCGATCATTAAGGGCGCCTACCTGTCGTGGGTGCTCGTGCCCTTCATGAAAATGGAGCCCCCCTACGAAGAGCTTAAAGATCTGCTTAGGAAAATCTGGGATTGGTGGGATGAGAACGGCAGAACAAGAGAGAGGCTTGCAGAGTTAATAGAAAGACTCGGGTTTAAGACGTTCCTGCGGGAGATGGGGCTTCCGCCCGTACCGCAGATGGTCAAGTATCCCAGGTCGAACCCGTACGTCTTTTTTGACAAGTAAGGATAACAGGAGGCGAATCATGGGCAGAACAGACATAGGACCACCCGATTTTCGCGACATGCTCCCGGAGATCATAAAGAAGAATTACGGAACATGGAAGTACCACGAGATACCGAGGCCCGGCGTGCTCAAGCACGTGGCCGAGAATGGTGATGTGCTCTTCTCGGTGCGAGCCGGCTCCCCGAGGCTGGTCAGCGTCGATTTCATTCGCGACATCTGCGATGTGGCGGACAAGTATTGTGACGGGCACCTCCGGTTCACGAGCCGTTACAACATCGAGTTTCTCACCCCGAACGAAAAAAACGTGGACCTGATAATAGCCGACCTGAAGAAGCTTGGTCTTCCCGTCGGGGGGACCAGTCCCGGCATTTCGAACATAGTCCACACGCAGGGCTGGATCCATTGTCACAGTGCCGCAACTGATGCATCGGGCCTCGTGAAGGCGATCATGGACGAAGTCTATGAGCACTTTGTGGAGACAAAGCTTCCAAACCACGTGCGCATTGCGGTCGGCTGTTGCATCAACATGTGCGGCGCAGTACACTGCTCCGACATTGCCGTCGTCGGTGTTCACACAAAACCTCCAAGGCCTGACCACGACAGGGTAGTCGCGCAGTGCGAGATACCGACCACTATTCAGTCATGCCCTACAGGAGCCATACGGCGCCACCCTGACCAGAACGTGAAAAGCGTTGTGGTAAAAGAGGACCTGTGCATGTACTGCGGTAACTGCTTCACGGTCTGTCCGGCCATGCCGTTAGCCGATGCCGAAGGTGACGGGGTTGCGATCTATGTCGGCGGCAAAGTGCCAAATGCGCGGAAAGCTCCGATGTTCTCCCGTATGGTAGTGCCGTTCCTTCCCAACAGGCCACCGCGCTGGCCCGAGGTAGTGGAGACCATCAAGAAGATCATAAACGTTTACGCTGCCGGCGCCAAACCCTATGAACGCATAGGTGAGTGGATAGAACGCATAGGATGGGAAGCTTTCTTCCGCCGGACCGAGATACCGTTTACCGAACAGCATATTGACGATTTTACACATGCGGTTGAAACGTACAGGACCACAACTCAATTCAAGTGGTAAGCGGAGGTGAGCCGATGGCTGAGGTGACAGAAGAGCTGAAGGAAAAGGTCCTCAAGTACCTCGAGGGCGTGCCCCACGCAAAGAACAAAGAGGTGGCACGCGCATTGGGTGACGATAAGGCGTTGGTCGACAAAGCGATTGCCGCCTTGGCCAAAGAGGATAAGATTGAGTATATTTATCTGGGCGCCTCCTTTATCAAGCTGAAGGGAAAGTAGCTTTGTCGACATAGCGCAGACAAAAAAACGGTTGAGTCGTTGAGTGGCTACAGAAAGAAAAAGGACTGACAAACGATCAGATAGCTCCTTAATGAGGCGGCTGCCTCCCCGCCTTGTGATTGCGGCCCCGCAGGGAAGGTCCGGGAAGACCACGGTGGCTATCGCTCTGGCGAGGATGCTAAAGAACCGAGGGCTGGCTGTTCAGTCATTCAAAAAAGGCCCCGATTATATCGATCCGTCATGGCTTCGCCTTGCCAGCGGGAATGAGTGTTTCAACCTCGACAATTTTCTCATGCCTGAAGACGCGTTGCTTACATCGTTTGCCCGGAGATCACGCGGAGCCGACATCGCAATCGTCGAAGGAGCCATGGGTCTTTTTGATTCACCTGCAGCCGACGGTGAAGGAAGCGTGGCATGGCTCGCACGCCTACTGCGTGCGCCTGTGATCCTGGTGGTCAATGCAGAAAGAATGACACGCAGCATCGCAGCACTCGTATCCGGTTTCCAGCATTTCGAGTCGGGGACGGATCTGGCTGGAGTGATCCTGAACAGGGTATCCGGAAGTCGTCACGTAGAAAAACTCAAAGACGCTGTGGAATCCCACTGCAATATTCCTGTCTTGGGCGCAGTTCCCAGGAATCCGGCACTTTCTATTGCGGAGCGGCACCTCGGCCTCATTCCATCGAGCGAGAAGGCACAGGCCGAATCAATTGTGTCTGCTGTCTGCGACAAGGTTGCACCACATCTCGACCTGGAGGCAATCATCGAGCTGGCAGAGCGGGCGCCGGATCATTTGATTCCCGAAGTCCCCGGTACTCCGCCAGCAAAACCCACGTGCAGGATAGGGGTCATAGCCGACCGGGCTTTCAGCTTTTATTATCCAGAAAACATTGAAGCACTGCACAATGCCGGGGCAGACATCGTGCGGATCGACGCTTTTTCGGACAGAGTGCTTCCGCAGATTCACGGGCTTTATATCGGTGGCGGCTTCCCGGAGCTCTATGCCGCCGAGCTGGAGGAGAACAAGGAGCTTCGCCGGGACATAGGCCGACAGATAGAGAGCGGTCTTCCGACGTATGCCGAGTGCGGCGGGCTGATGTATCTCACCCGGGCCATACGTTGGCAGGGAAAGCGCTACGAGATGGTCGGAAAGATACCGGGGGAGGTTGAGATCTCGAACCGGCCTCAAGGGCACGGATATATGGAGCTGGAGGTTGCTGCTGACAATCACTGGTTTGCGCAAGGGACGGTGCTGCGCGGCCACGAATTCCACCACTCACGATTCATCGCAGCAGAGCACCATAGCAGCAACGAAGATGCGCTTCAGAAGGCAAACTGGTGCTACAAGGTTGTGCGTGGCCACGGCATTGACGGTCGCGTTGACGGGTTCGCATACAAGAACCTGCTGGCTTCCTACGCGCATCTCCATGCGCTTGGCACACCGGGCTGGGCACCGGCTTTTGCTGCTCTCGCAAGAAAATACAAGGCACAGGGTAAGACTCGAAGTAAGGTTGAGAAAAAGGAGGCGAAGGAGGGTAGCTATGGCAATTTGTCCGGTCTGCAAGGTAGAGGTTGAAGAGAAGAAGGCGCGAGGCACGAGCACGGTGAGCGAGATCACCTATTACTTTGACAGCAAGGCCTGCAAGAAACAGTTTGATGAACAGCCGGCAAGCTTCATCAAGGACAGCGGCAAAAGTTGAATGGCAGATACAATGAAGAAAGGTGTGAACTCTAACGCCGGCACTTCCGACGACAAAAAATAGAACAGAGAATAGAAATAGGAGGGCTGTACAATGGCAAAGGCCACACTAGGTGGACAGGAAATCGAAATCGATGAGGACGGCTTCATTCAGGAGCCGGGGAAGTGGAATAAGGAAGTGGCAGAAGACCTGGCTAAAGCGGAAAATGCTTATCCGATGGGCGAAGACCACTGGAAGCTGGTTAATTACCTCAGGGACTACTATCTCAAGTTTGAGATCGCCCCACCGGTCCGTATGCTTGTGAAACAGACCGGCCTCGACCTCAAAAAGATTTACGAACTCTTCCCGGGCGGACCGGCGAAAGGGGCATGCAAAGTCGCAGGGCTGCCGAAACCGACGGGTTGCGTATAGAAGAGTAGTAAGGCTCACACAAGCCTCGCTGAACATAACTTGGTCAGGTTTAACAGGGGGAGCACGTGGCAGTATTTCTTGCCGTAATGACCTATATCGGCTACATCTTTATCATCGCGATGTATACGTCGAAGATGGTAAAGTGGTTGCGTCTACCCCGCCACCTGCGCTGGGAGCTTTATCCGGTCCTGCATGAAGAGCGATACAGGTACGGGGGGTCCTATTTCGAGGAAATCGACTGGATCAATGGCACCCGCAGTAAAAGCCGTTTGCGCAGCATCCTCTTCCTTCTTCAAGAATACTTCTCGATGAGCGAATACTTTAAGCGCCACAAGAGTTACTGGCTGGCGCTCTACCCATGGCACGTAGGCTTTATCCTGATCATCGGTTTTCACATCCTCACTTTTTTCGCGGCTGCAGCCACGCTTCTAGGGCTGCCGATCTCTGGGGAATCTTCTTTTTTAGCCGGAAGGCTTTTCTATTACGTTCTGCTCCTCATGGGGGTTGTCAGTTTTGTAAGCGGTCTTCTTGGCAGCATTGGAATTTTCATCAAAAGGTTCAGTGATGAAGATCTTCGGCTTTACGCCACTCCACAAAATTATTTCACCTATTTCTTCTGTCTGTTGGTGTTCCTGAGTGGACTCTACGCATGGTATTTTGTCGACCCCACTTTTTCCGAGTACAGGGAATTCTGGATGGGACTGATCACCTTGCGGCCCATCACAGTGGCCCCGGGCGCTGAACTGCACATCGTGCTCTTTGACCTGTTCCTCATCTATCTGCCCTTTACGCGGTCGATGCATTACATCACCAGACTTTTTGCTTTCTTCCTCATACGGTGGGATGATGAGCCGAATCTCCAGGGAAGTCGGCTGGAAAGGGAACTGCAGCAACAGATGAGCCAGAAGGTCACCTGGGCAGCCCCTCACATCAAAGGTGGACAATCCTGGGCCGACCAGGTGAAGAACTGAGTTCATGAAACGAAAGATGAAGATAGAAGATTTATCCAGGCCTGCCCAACAGCTCGTGACACTGGAACCATCCGATCTCTTGCCCTTGCCGCCGCCCTACGACGAGCCGCGTCCCCTCAAAGAGCTTACCGAAGAGCAACGCCAGCGCTACGAAGCTTCCCTCGACGGCATTGTCGGCCTGGGCGTGACGAAACCCGCCAACGCTCAGGAGGAAGAGGAGTTCGTCGCTAAATTTCTGTCAGGCCTCAAAAAATTGCTATCGAAGGAAAACAACTGGACCTTTATCCAGCCGCTCCTCCATTCACTCGATTATTGCGTGAAATGCCAGCTCTGCAACGACTCCTGCCCTGCGTACCTGTCGAGCGGAAAACAGGAGATCTACCGGCCGACCTTTCGCCCCGAGGTGCTCCGCCGCATCATCAACAAGTACTTAAAAAAAGAAAACAGCCTGCTCGCAAGGCTGACGGCAAGCAACATCGAGCTCAATTTTACGCTTCTCGCACGCCTGGCTGAACTTGCGTACCGGTGCAGCCTTTGCAGGCGATGCGCGCAGGTCTGTCCTTTGGGTATCGACAATGCGCTCATCAGCCGGGAAATCAGAAAACTCTTCAGCCAGGAAATGGGGATCGCAGCCCGGGAACTTCACGAACAGGGAACGGTCCAACAGCTCAAGGTGGGTTCCAGCACAGGTATAACGCCGAAAGCCCTTGCAAACATCATCGCCTTCATGGAAGACGACATAGAGGAAAAGACGGGCAGGAAAATAAAAATACCCGTGGACAAAGAAGGTGCAGAAGTGCTGCTGGTGCACAACGCGGGGGAGTTTATGGCATGGCCCGAGAATCCCCAGGCCTTCGCAATCCTCTTTGATGCCGCCGGCATCGACTGGACGCTTTCGAGTCAAATCGCCGGCTACGACGCAGTCAACTATGGCATATGGTATGACGATGTCCAGGCGGCACGGGTAGCAGTGCATCATGCAGAAGCGGCGCGCACTCTCAAGGTCAAGAAAATTTGCGTGGGCGAATGCGGACACGCGCACAAGGCAATCCTCGTGATCGCAGATCGGGTCTTGACTGGAGAGCTTAATATCCCGAGAGAGAGTGCATTACCGCTTTTGGAACATCTCGTCCTGAGCGGAAAGATAAAGCTGGACCCGAAACGCAACGACTTTCCCGTGACCCTGCACGACCCGTGCAACATGGTGCGCCTTATGGGCATCGTGGAGCCACAGAGAAAAATTCTAAGGGCCATCTGCCCCCAATTCAGAGAAATGGAGCCCCACGGTGTGGATAATTATTGCTGTGGCGGCGGCAGTGGTTTTGCTATAATGCAGTCAATGAATTTTCCTGACTGGCGCAATTCCGTTTCAGCAAGAATGAAGATGAAACAGATCCTCGAAGCGTTTGCTGACGTTTCCGAACCTGCCCAAAACAAGTATGTCTGCGCTCCCTGTTCCAACTGCAAAGGACTCATGAGGGATATGTTCGAGTTTTATGGCGCAACCCGGAAGAGCGGCATTTTCTACGGTGGGCTCGTAGAACTGATCGTAAATGCTATGGTTGATCTGCAAAAACCCTTCCTTACCTGGGAGCAGCTTTGATAAGGCCTGGTGAGAAAAAGAAGCAGGTCGTGATTGTCGGCGGCGGGTCAGCCGGCATCATGGCCGCGAACCGGCTCAGAAAGCAGATCGGGAGCGAGGGTGCTGCAATTGTCCTTATAGAGAAGAACAGCAAACACTTTTATCACCCCGGCCTCCTTACGCTTCTCTTTGACATCGACAGACAGGAAGATTTGAGCAGGGACATAAAGGACCTTCTTGTCAGAGGGATAACACTCGTTACGGACGAGGCCCGAAAAATAAACCTTCAGGGCACGGTGAGTACCGCACGATCCGGAACTATTCCCTTTGATTATGTGATCATTGCCACGGGTGCGAAGCTGACAACTGATGAACCTGAAGCCCTGAAGGAAGGTCTGAAAAACGGAAGGAATGTTTTCAGCTTCTACTTTCTTGAATCTGCTTTGAAGCTACGCGATGCCCTTAAGAGGTTTGAAGGTGGTACTATCGTCTCATGCATCTGCGAGATGCCTATCAGGTGCGCCGCAACCCCTGTAAGCTTCATCCTGCTAGCTGAAGCGGAGATGAGACGCAGGGGAATCCGTGACAAGTGCCGCTTCATCCTGACCACACCCGATTCTTCGGTGCCACCCAGCATTGAACCCTATGCCGGGTATGTGGAGCGGCTCCTCGGGGAACGTGGCATCGAAGTGAAGATCGAGTTCACCCCAACAAGAATCGATGCAAAAAAAGGGTCTTGCGAGGACTTCCTTGGTGAAAAGATCGGTTTCGATCTTCTTTCCATTATTCCCCCTCATTCAGGCGCTGACATTATCCAGAACTCCGAAGGACTCGCGGACCCCGTCGGTTGGGTTACCTGCGACAAGAGCACGTTACGCCACAGGGACTTCGACAATGTGTATGCGATCGGCGATGCTGGAAATTACCCTACGGCAAAAACGTTCTCCGCGGCTCGAAGG
Source organism: Syntrophorhabdales bacterium (assembly GCA_035541455.1). Lineage (NCBI taxonomy): Bacteria > Pseudomonadati > Thermodesulfobacteriota > Syntrophorhabdia > Syntrophorhabdales > Syntrophorhabdales bacterium. The sequence continues at coordinate 18,111 of DATKNH010000041.1, read as the reverse complement.
CAGGCAGCAGTGATCGCAAGGCGCATCAAAGAGCGTATCAATGGGGGAGAAGGCACAGCCGTCTATGACGGTAATACGGTGGTACCACTCCATACAGGCTTTGGTAGTCTTTTTTTTGCAGAATTCGATTACGCTCAGAGCATATCGGCCATCAAGGAGTCCCGTCTTTACTGGTTGTGGCAGACCAGCCTTTTAAAGCGCCTGTACTGGAATTTCATTCTGAAGGGAAAGTTCTTTAGCTGAGCTGTTGCGAGTTCCGGCGCCTTCTGCGCTGTTACGAGTTACGAGTTCGCGAGGCACAGGGCTGCCTCAGGGGACGATGTGTGAAAGGTCACAGGCCAGATCGATGACAATGTTGCAGGAACTGTTGACAAGAAAGAAAGACGGAATCCTTGGTCGATGGCTGGACCTTGTCTTCGCTACCTACGCTCAGGACTCTATACCTTTATTGAGGGACCGGCAGGATCCTTTTGCCAACCCGGTCGGGTCAACAATTCGACGGGAACTGGAGAACCTATTCGATGGCCTTATCGCAGGCCGCGAGACAAAAGAAATGAGCCATTCACTCGATGCCATCGTTCGCATCAGGGCAGTCCAGGACTTCAAGCCCTCGGAAGCGGTCAGGTTCGTCATCGATCTGAAACGGGCAATCCGGGAGGAATGCGGCGATGCCGTGGCAGATCCTGACTTCACAAGCACCTTATCGAAAATGGAATCACGCATTGACGAGCTGGCGCTCACTGCATTTGATCTCTACATGACGTGTCGTGAACAAATTGCGGACATAAAAGTTGGAGAAGCCCGCGCAGAAAAAGACCGATTATTAAGAGTAGTGCAGGCGATGGGGAAGGAGAAAGATTAAATCCTAAATTTTAATGTCTAAATCCGAAACAATAGCAAATGACCGAATCTCCACGTGAGATATCTGTCCATTTGGAACATTTGATATCAGAATTTGTTTAGAGTTTAGATATTCGATATTAGGATTTGATGCGGAAATCATGAATGGAATGTGCGTTGCGCTCCTCGCTGTGCTGATCCTCGTCGCCATACCCTGGATCGGCGTGGGCATGGCGGGACTGACTACACTCTTTGGCGCAGTGGTACCATACGTCGCATGCGTCATGTTTGTGGTTGGCTTCATCTACCGGGTCGCGAAATGGGCCCAATCCCCTGTCCCCTTCCATATCCCCACAGTCTGCGGACAACAGAAATCTCTGCCATGGATAAAGGCGAACAACCTGGAGAGCCCGCAGAGCAGTGGGGAAGTGTTCGCGAGAATGGCCCTCGAAGTGCTTTTCTTCAGGAGTCTTTTCAGAAACGACAGAACTGAACTGAAGACTCCACAAAAACTGATATACAGCTCCAACCGCTTTCTATGGGCGGGCGGAATGCTCTTCCACTGGTCGCTTCTCATCATCCTTTTCCGGCACCTGCGATTCTTTACCGAGCCTGTGCTGCCGGGCATCGCTCTGCTGCAAAGTCTTGACGGTCTATTTTATGTGGGTCTACCGACATTCTACCTGACGGATGCAGCGATTCTCCTCGCTCTCACGTACCTCTTCTTTCGAAGAATTACCTACCCACAGGTGCGGCTGATTTCGCTGCCATCCGACTATTTTGCGCTTCTGCTCATTATTGCTGTGGTGCTCTCCGGTGTGCTCATGCGCCACTTTTTCAAGATAGACGCAGAAAAGACAAAGGAGCTGATTCTGGGCTTGGTCAGTCTTCGCCCCGCAGTTCCGCAAAACTTGGGACTCGCCTTTTACATTCATCTGTTCCTGGTCAGCGTCCTCGCAGCTTTCTTTCCCTTCAGCAAACTAATGCACGCGCCAGGTGTTTTTTTGAGTCCGACAAGAAATCTGCAGAATAACAGCCGCAGCCGTCGGCACGTAAACCCGTGGGCTTACCCGGTCAAAGTACACACGTACCAAGAGTACGAGGATGAATTCGGCGCAGCGATGAAAGAAGCAGGATTGCCGGTGGAGAAGCAATGAGAGCAAATCCTAAGTCTGAATTCCTAAATTCTAAACGATACCAAACCTCCCAACCATCCAATCAGACATTTGTTTATCCAATTTGGATATTTGGATTTGTTTGGGATTTCGATATTCGACATTCGGATTTAGCGAGGTCGGTGTGGCTGAAGAAAAACTGAAACCGGAAGAGATGCTCAATATAGACTACCAGCCCGCGGACCGCGACTGGCTCCTGGCGTCCGCATCTTTCAAGAAAGGTACTTACAGTTACGCGGCTCCCCTTAAACACCAGAAGTATCTCGATCTGCCCAACCAGAGAGAGTGGAATCCGTCAGACGCTGACTGGAAGCTTCCGGATAACTGGAGGGAGATTATTCTGGGGGGCATGGAGCGGCTGTTGAAACGCCACCGTTCGTTCAAGCTCTTCCTTGACATCTGTGTCCGCTGCGGTGCCTGTGCTGATAAGTGCCACTATTTCCTCGGCTCAGGAGATCCGAAGAACATGCCCGTTCTCAGAGCCGAACTACTTCGGTCGGTCTACAGGCGCTATTTTACCGTGGCGGGCAAGATCTTCGGCCGCCTGGCGGGCGCACGGGATCTGACAGAAGACGTGCTGAAAGAGTGGTTCTATTATTTCTTCCAGTGCTCCGAGTGCCGCCGCTGTTCCGTCTATTGCCCTTACGGTATAGATACGTGCGAGATCACCATGTTCGCCAGGGAGCTTCTCAACCTTGTCGGCTGCAACATTCAATGGGTCGTGGAACCTGCTTCGAACTCTTTCAGAACCGGAAACCACCTCGGCATTCCACCGCATGCCTTCAAACAGACCTTCGAATTTGCCGTGGACGAGCTCAAGGATCTTACGGGTACTTCGATCGATGTGCCTATAAACAAGAAAGGGGCAGAGATACTTTTCGTCGCGCCCTCTGCCGATTATTTCGCAAGCCCCCACTGGCATACCTTCCTCGGATACCTGATGCTCTTCCACGAGATCGGGCTCGATTACACATGGAGCACCTATGCTTCGGAGGGTGGTAACTTTGGTCTCTTTCATTCGTCGGAATTAGCCAAACGCCTCAACCACAAAATTTACGCGGAGGCACGCAGGCTTGGCGTCAAGTGGATCCTGGGCGGGGAATGTGGCCACATGTGGCGCGTCATCCATCAGTATATGGACACGTTCAATGGCCCTGCAAATTTTCTTGAAGAGCCGGTCTCGCCCATCACGGGCACAAGGTTCGAGCACGCCCGCTCGACCAAGATGGTGCACATCACTGAATTCACGTCTGACCTCATAAAGAATAAGAAGCTGAAACTCGATCCCTCACGCAATGACCGCTGGAGGGTAACCTTCCATGACTCCTGCAACCCGGCGCGTGCCATAGGGCTCTATGTTGAGCCGAGGTACATTCTGCAGAACGTCTGCAACCACTTCTACGACATGCCCGAAAATACCATCAAGGAAAAGACTTTCTGCTGCGGGAGCGGTGCAGGGCTCGGAGCCGATGAAAACATGGAGATGAGACTGAGGGGAGGCTTTCCACGAGCCAACGCCGTGAAGCACGTCAAGGAACGGCATGGCGTAAATATGGTCGCATGTCTCTGCGCTATTGATAAGGCTTCGCTTCCGCCACTCTTCGAATACTGGGTGCCAGGTGTGGAAGTATGCGGGGTGCATGAACTTGTCGGCAACGCACTGGTGATGAAAGGCGAAACCCGCACGAACGACTTGAGAGGCGAGCCGCTGGCACAGACGGACCAACCGGCACCAGAGAGTCATGAGCAAGGGAGGGAGTAAAATTCTAAATCCTAATATCGAAATCCTAAACGATGTCGAAGTCAAAGGTTCAAAACAGCGCCATTGTTGGTCTACGTCTTATGTTTTGAATATTCGATATTTGAAACTATTTAGGATTTCGACATTAGAGATTCGGACTTTAACGTCTGATGTATAACAAGAAACTGGTATTTGGAATCATTCTAATCTTCCTCTGAGTGGGCACTCTGCCGATCTGGTATGGTTGGCTTAACAGGAACGCAGAGGGAGCGCCGAAACTGGAGTTGCCGCCCGGCGGTCAGAAAGAGTGCGTGGAATCGACTCAGTACATGCGCACCAGCCACGTGGATCTGTTGAATGCCTGGAAAGAAACGGTTGTAAGGGACGGCAGAAGAACATACGTATCCTCGGCCGGAAAAGAATACGCGATGAGCCTCACAAATACGTGTCTAACCCAGTGCCATTCCAACAAGGCGAAGTTCTGCGACCGTTGCCACGACTACATGAACGTTCAGCCCTATTGCTGGGACTGTCACAACTTCCCTAAGGAGGCGCGCAAGTGAGCCTCAACAGGAGAAGCTTTTTAAGAATCGGGGGGCTGGTGATTGCCGGGTTCACGCTTAGGCCTGCATACGCCCTGCTCTCTGCTCCGACTGCGCCCTCGGCTGCATCCGCAAAGAAGAGATGGGCAATGCTTGTGGATCTTCATGCATCCGTGGATGATAAAGACCGGGCTGAGTGTATCGCGGCGTGCCACCGCATTCACAACGTGCCCTCATTCCAGGATCCAAAGCGGGAGATCAAATGGATATGGAATGCGCCGTTTGCGGAAGTCTTCCAGGAACAGGTGCGGCCGTTTACCAGGGACGATATCAAGCGCAGACCCGTGCTCGTTCTCTGCAACCACTGCGATAACCCTCCCTGCGTGTCTGTTTGCCCGACGAAGGCCACCTTCAAGAGGGAAGAGGATGGGATTGTCATGATGGACTACCACCGGTGTATCGGGTGCCGGTACTGCATGGCAGCCTGCCCCTATGGTGCGCGCAGCTTCAACTGGTCGGATCCGCGTCCCGCGATTCAGGCAATAAACGAGTCTTTTCCCACGAGGACCAGAGGAGTGGTGGAGAAGTGCAATTTCTGCGAGGAAAGGCTTGCCAAGGGACAGATACCGGCGTGCGTCGAGGCGTGTAAGGACAAAGGCCTTCACTTCGGTGATCTTAACAATCCTGCAGCAGAGATCAGGAGACTCCTCGAAGGACGATTCGTGCTCCAGAGGAAACCTTCCCTGGGTACAGGACCCAATGTTTACTATCTTATGTAAGGCGTTTAAGGTTTAAGGTTTGATGTCTGAGGTCTGGAGTCTGTTTGTATGATTGAGAAGGCGTTTTCTGGAAGCCGCAGTTACTGGAGTTGGTTGGCATTCCTCCTTGTGGTCATCGGAGTCGGTTTTCTCTCATATCTCCACCAATGGAACCTCGGGCTTTCAGTGACAGGCCTCAGCAGGAACGTCTCGTGGGGTCTCTACATCGCCAACTTCACCTTCTTCGTGGGTGTTGCTGCGTCAGCGGTGATGGTCGTACTGCCTTACTATCTCCATCACACCAGGGAATTCGGAAAGATGACTGTGCTTGGCGAATTCCTCGCCGTGGGCGCTGTGATAATGTCAGTCCTCTTTATCTTTGTGGACCTGGGCCAGCCTGCCCGTGTGTTGAATGTACTCCTCTATCCTTCGCCAAGATCTCTCCTTTTCTGGGACATGATCGTGCTTAATGGATACCTGTTCCTTAATCTGCTGATCGGCTGGGCATCACTGGACGCAGAACACAAAGGGGAACCACCTGTTCGATGGGCCAAGCCCCTGGTGTATGTCTCTATCCCCTGGGCAATAAGTATTCACACGGTCACCGCGTTCATCTACTCGGGTCTCGGAGCACGGCCATTCTGGCTGACCGCCCTTCTTGCGCCCCGTTTCCTCGCCTCAGCGTTCGCATCAGGGCCTGCACTTCTCATCATGATCAGCCTGATCCTTAAAAGATTTTCCGGTCTTGACGCCGGAAAGGAAGCCGTCCAGAAAGTGGCACAGATCGCTACCTATGCTCTCGCGATCACAATCTTCTTCCTGTTGGTTGAGCTGTTTACCGTCTTCTACAGCAGCGTGCCGGAGCATAAAGAGCATTTCGAGTATCTGCTCTTCGGCTTGTCCGGCCACTCCAGCCTGGTGCCGTGGACATGGAGTTCACTGACGCTGATCGGTATAGCATTTATCCTGCTTCTCAACCCTGCGACGAGAAAGAGAGAGCCCATACTCTTTGTCTCATGTCTCGCCGCCTTTGTGGCCATATGGATTGACAAGGGTCTCGGTCTGATAGTACCTGGATTTATTCCTTCTCCTCTGGGCGAGATCACGACCTATGTGCCCACACTACCCGAGACATTGATCACTGCCGGCATCTGGGCATGCGGCTTCCTCGTCATCAGTGTGCTGTATAAGGTCGTTGTGGGAGTGCGGAGCGAAAAATAGATGATGGACGACCGCGCTCCGCGCTCGGACGCGGGAAGCGGAAGACAGAATCTGAAAATAAGGAGGAAGCGATGGCTAAAGACCCGGGATTAGGAATCAAACTAAGGGCCGAAGTGGTGGGACTGAAGGGCACCTGCAATGCGGGACACAAAGTCGGCGATACGTTTGATGTCAACTGCTGGGATACGGCCGGTATGTGCGGCTGGCTTTATCATGCGCTCTTTCCCACCCTTAACGTGATGCAGTTCCAAGGGTCCTATCCGTGGGGCACTGATGAGACTCTCTTCAATTGCCCGGATAGTTACAATCTCCTGACCCTGAAAGTATCGCGTGTAAAGTAGCTTTTCCAACCCCGAGATAACAGCTTTTTTTCTTGACTTCTTCTGCCGGTCCAGTATGTAGTATGATTGTCTGACATTAGCACCGTCCGTCGGGCTACGGGCGTAGTACGGAGCTTTCTGGGGGGAATTAATGGCAAAGACAATTGAATATTTTGGTGAGGTCATCGGGACCGATGTGCTCGTGGTCGGCGGAGGACTCGCTGGCAACAATGCCGCGATAGGTGCTGCCGAGAAGGGAGCGAGGGTTCTCATTGCCGACAAGAGTTCCATAAACCGCTGTGGAGCCATAGCAGGCGGAGTGGACCACTTCATGGCGTATCTGGGGACCGATTCCTGGGACACCAGGGAAGCGTATCTGGAATGGGCGGGCAGAGTGGCGCGCGGAGCGGTCAACTTGAGCGTACAGAACGCCGTCTTCTGCCGGGAACTGGATGCAGCCGTCGAGCGCATGGACCGCATAGGCTGCACACTCAAACAGCAGGACGGCACGTACTACAGAACGACCTCCTTCGGCCTGCCGGGCCCCTACATGATCAATTTCAACGGCAAGCATCTGAAACCCCTGCTCGCCAGAGAGGCGAGACGCCTCGGTTGCAGGACGCTGGAGAAATGCGCTATCGCAGGGCTTCTCACCAGCGAAGATCAAGTGGTCGGCGCAGTCGGCTTCAATATCAGAACAGGCACCTTCTACATCATCAAGGCCAAATCGATCATTCTTGCTACCGGGAACACAAACCGGATATTCGAAAACCCCACAGGGATGCCTTTCAACACATGGCAATGCCCGGCGAATACCGGTGCTGCCCAGATGATGGCCTTTGAAGCAGGCGCCCAACTCGCCAATATGGAAATAGTCAGAATAACGCTGGTCCCAAGAGGTTTCAGCGCAGCCGGCCTCAACGCCTTGACAGGCATGGGAGGCAAGATCGTTAATGCTACAGGCGAGGAGTTCATGCTCAGGTACCACGCGCTGGGGAACAGGGCTCCACGATCGAAGCTGGTCGAAGGCGTAATGAAGGAGATTTCAGAAGGAAGAGGGCCGATATATGTCGACTGCCGCCACCTGCCGGATAAGGATATGACGCATTTGTACAAAACCCTCGGATACGACAAGGATACACTGCCCGATTTTATAGAACAGAAAGGAATAAACCTGAGAAAAGACATGCTGGAGCTCATGGCGTCTGAAGGCATGCAGGGCGGGCCTTCAGAAATCTGCTCAAGCGGCATCATGATAGACGAAGAAACCAAGTCAACGCTTCCGGGGTTGTTCGCGGCCGGAGACTGTGCCGACCAGATGCGGTGCACGCATATCTGCACCACCGGCGGTTATCTCTCCGGCAAAGTAGCTGCCGAATATTCCCGCGAGCTGAAGAGTAAACCTTTAGATATGTCCCAGATCAAAGAGTTGAAGCAGAGGACATTTGCGCCGCTATGCGGCTCCGGCGCCCTTTCGCATCGGAAGTTTGAGGACGCCATGCGCAAGATGCTCTGGCTGTATGCAGGTCCGGCAAGAAACGAGCATACGCTGAAGGTAGCGCTCGATAAACTGGAGCAACTGGAAAAACATTACGGCGAGATACGCGCGCAGGGTTACCACGAATTGATGCGTATCTCGGAAGGATACCAGATCCTGCAGGTCGGCAAGATGATGTGTCATGCTTCTCTCGCCCGCAAGGAGACGAGATTCAACGTGTACCATCACCGGACCGATTATCCTGAAACCAATCCTGCGTTCGACGGCCAGATCATTGTGCAGAAAAGCGGCAATGAGATAAAGACCTGGCTCAAGAAGCTTGACTATGACACTATGCCGGGAAAATGAGGAACTTTTTTTGACGCGATCGGAGCGAGCTTCGCTCGGAAAGCTGTTCGATGTGCCGATTTGGCTTCAAGATGGGGCCGAGGCGCTCCTGCCAGCGAAGTAAGAAGAATTAAGGAATTTTGCATGGCTATGTCAATTCGTATTCAGGATGGAGACCGAGGCGCTCCGAGGTGTGGGCTGCGAAGGCGTACCTGGTGGTACGTCGATGCAGAACAGGCCGAAGGGCAACGAAGGTATACGCCTGAAGACGAATTGACATCGGGCTTGAAGATGAATTGCGCTTAGGAGGGAATATGCCACCTGTGATTGATCTAAAAAAGTGCAAAGGCTGTGGCACGTGTGATTTACACTGCCCTCTGGATGTCATCCTGTTCAACAAGAAAACGAAGACGCCGATTGTCAAGTATCCGGATGAGTGCTGGCACTGCGGCTCCTGCCGGCTCGATTGCCCGGTTAAAGCGATAACAATCAAGTTCGGACCTGAGATGCTCTACGTGTAGGAGGCGCGGGTGAACCATGAGCGCGAAGCAGGCCGGATGGCAGGCCTGCAGGAAGCAGGACAGGCAGCAAACGTCTTCCAGCCTATCAAGCAGAAAAGGGCTTTCGACGAGGTCTCCGGCGAAATCAAGCGCCTCATATTCAAAGGCGTTCTGAAACCAGGCGACAGGCTGCCGTCGGAGACCGATCTGGCAAGCCGCTTCAAGGTGGGCCGCCAGACAATCCGCGAAGCGCTGCGGCTGCTTGAACTTTCAGGTTTTATCCGTATGCAGAAAGGTGGCGTCGGCGGACCTGTTGTCGTGGACACCATTTTGAACACGATCAGTAATTCCTTTCTCGACGCATTCCAGATGGGACGTATTACGATTGATGAACTGACCCTTGCCCGCCTCGCAATCGAAAAAATGGTGCTGGAAAGCCTCATGGAAAATAAACCGGATCAAGCGGATATAGAAGCCCTCAGGGAGAACGTCTCACAGGCCAGAGCAAGAATGGACAGCGGCACGCAGGCGTACGAGGAGAACACGCAATTCCATAAGCTGCTTGCGAGGGCCTCAAAGAATCATCTGTTCATCATTCTCGTCGAATCAATCATGACAGTGGTCGCCCATTTCCGCAGTATTCTCGACGCAGACCCGGAACTGACATCAAGAACCATCAATGCTCACGAACAAATTATCGACGCCCTGCTGAAGCACAACCGAAAGAAGGCACTGGTGGTGCTGGAAACACATCTTTTGGGGATAGGGGACCGTTTTAAGGAACTTGCCGACGGTACCAAAAGGGGTGCTGAAAGTGGCTGAACCAATGATACCGATTGTCAGAGGCTTGGATCTAACAGTCGAGCCAGAGCACAGTACTTATTCAGGAGGCAGAATCATGAAGAGGGTAAGATTTGTCCTGGGCATTCTATGTATGCTCGCAGCAGTAACCATTCCTTTTCCCGGCCCGGCGCAGGCTCAAGAGTTGATCTCGTTCATCACGCCGCCGGCCGGAGGCGGCGCCTACATAACCGGTGCGGGCATCGTGACGGTGACCAACAAGTACCTCACTGACCTGAAGCTGGTGCATGAGGCAGCATCAGGCACCATGGATATCGTGCGGCGCATGATGCAAAAGGAGAGCCAGAAAAAGGATGTCTTCGGTATATTCGGCGCCGTCGATGCGTGGCGCGCCTACAAGGGCGAAGGAGAATACGCAGGCAAGCCTTTCACCACCATACGGGGCGTTGTCTTTAACATGGGCACAGACCTTTACTTCGTCGTCCCTGCGAATTCCCCTATCAAATCCTATGCCGATGCGAAAGGTAAACGCATTGCCATGGGCGGCCCTGGAAGCACCGTGGCCAACACCGCTCATTTCCTCCTGGAACAGCACGGAGTTCAGAAAAAGGATTTCAAACCTTACTACTTCACCTACAAGGAGACAGTGGAAGGTTTTCAGGACGGGAGCCTCGACGGAGGCTTTCTTGCGGGCGGCTACCCAATCGCATCATACAGTGAACTGGCGTCACGGAACGCTGTGAGAATCGTTCCTGTTGAAGATAAGATGCTTAAGAAGATCACTACCGAGCACGCCTATTACTACGCCACGGTCGTTAAGGCTGGTTCCTACAAGGGTCTTGACAAAGACACACCGATCCTCGGTTTTGCAACTGCGGTCTGGACACACGCAGGTGTGAGCAACGACACCGTCTATAAAATTGTAAAAAATCTCTTCGATCACCGGCAGGACTACTACCAGATCCACGTGGCAACTAAAGACATGCAGCCTGAAACAGCGACCAAAGGTATTACTGTTCCTCTTCATCCGGGGGCTGAGAAATATTTCAAGGAACAAGGGTGGCTCAAAAAGTGAGCTAGGAGGCGTTGTTATGAAATGGCGCAACAGCTTGATCATGGTCTATTTCGCCTGTGTGCTGACAGTATGTAGCATGCCGTCCGCCGGCAGAGCAGCAGCCGAGCTTATACCCCTCTACACGCCTCCGGCGGGAGGCACCGCCTACGTGCTCGGCGCGGGCATCGTCACGGTTACGAACAAATATACGCAGGATACTCAGGTAGTGCACGAGGCGGCCACCGGGACGATGGAGATGGTGAGGCGCATGATGCAACGCGAGGCAATGAAGAAACCTGCGCTCGCAGTATTCGGAACGCCTGACGGCTGGAAGGCTTATAAGGGCGAGGCGGAGTACACAGGAAAACCTTTCACTACGTTGAGGGCTATTGTCTTCATCAATGCGTCTGATCAGTATCTGATCACGCTGGCATCATCCGGGATCAAGTCATTTTACGACGTCAAAGGCAAGCGCATAGGCATTGGAGGTCCGGGCAGTACTGTGGCTAACAGCGCCATGCTTTTTCTCGAACAGTTCGGCATAAGGAAGCAGGATTTCAAACCCTACTTCTATAATTACAAGGAAGTGGTGGAAGGCTTGCAGGATGGGAGCCTCGACGGTGGCTTCGTGGGCGGAGGCTACCCTATAGCCTCTTACAGCGAGCTTGCCGCACGCCAGAACGCAAGGATCGTTCCGGTGGATGAGAAGATTCTCGACAAGGTAGTTGCGGAACACCCGTACTATTACAAGACAGTCGTCAAAGCCAAATCGTACAGGGGCCTCGAACAGGACACGCCCATTTATGGCTTCGCAACCGCACTCTGGGCGCATTCCGGTATGAGCACCGAGTACGTCTACGCGCTCTTGAAAAACCTTTTTGACCACAAGGCCGATTATTACGCAATACATACGTCCGCAAAGGATATGACCCTCGAAAACGCACTGAAGGGTATCCCGGTGCCTCTTCATCCGGGCGCGGAGAAATACTACAGGGAAGTCGGAATACTAAAAAAATAGAAACAGGAGAAGCAATGAGTGATCCGAAGCAGGTTGGTATAGCCCCCAAGCAGACGAAACCTTGGACAAGCCGCCGTTACATGATTTTCGTGATAGCGGTGGCGATGGCCCTGTTCCACATGTGGACAGCGGGTGTTCGCCCTATGCCCGGCGTCCAGCAGCGCAGCATTCATCTCTCCTTCGCGCTTGCACTTATATTCTTGATGTTTCCTTTCAAGACAAAAGAGGACGAATCACAGGAAGCGAAGATCTCGGATGAATTTCGCACGCTGACGGTGCTGGACATAATTCTTGTCCTCTGCTCCTTTTTTATCGGCGTCTATGTCTTCATCGAGTGGGAAGCGCTCAGCTTTCGTACGGGCATGCCGAACTTCATGGACAACCTGTGCAGCACATTAGGCATTCTCCTGGTGTTGGAAGCAACGCGACGGACAATAGGGTGGTCTATTGTGATCATGGCCCTGATAGGATTCGCCTACCTGGGCTTCGGCACGTACCTCCCGTCGTATATCGCGCATACAGGCTTCACCTTTGATCAGGTTGTCAACTTCATGTTCTTCAGTACCGAAGGCATTCTCGGATTACCGTTGGGCGTTTCTTCGACCGTCATCATAGTCTTTATCATCTTCGGCTCTTTTCTGCTGATATCGGGTGCCGGTAATTTCTTCATAGACATGGGTCTTTCCGTGTTCGGTAAGTATCGCGGCGGACCGGCGAAGGCTGCGGTGGTAACAAGCTGCGGCTTCGGCATGATGACGGGGAGCCAGGTGGCCAATGTCACCGCGGTCGGCGTGCTCACCATCCCGCTTATGAAACGGGTGGGGTACCGGCCGATTGTAGCCGCGTCCGTTGAAGCTCTTGCGTCCACAGGCGGTATGCTCGTTCCTCCTGTCATGGGTGCAACAGCCTTCATCATACCCGAGATGATCGGAGGCACGTATTGGGACGTGTGCAAAGCTGCGCTCATCCCGGGACTTTTGTTTTATGTTTCGGTGTACATGATCGTGGAACTGCAGGCTGCCAAGTACGGCCTGGTTGGACTACCAAAATCTGAATTGCCGAGTTTCAGGCAGGCGCTTTTCAACCGCGGGTACATGCTCCTTCCTATTGCTGTTCTCATCTACTGCGTTGCGTGGCTGGGAATCTCCACGCAAAAGGCCGGCTTCTTCGCCATCGTCACATGCCTGGCTGCAAGCTGGCTTCGTCGCGAAACAAGGATGGGTGCGAAGAAAACCGTAAATGCGCTGGAACGCGGTGCCAAAGGGGCGCTCATCGTTGCCGCGTGCTGCGCCTCGGCAGGCCTTATTACCGGTACCATCAGCATGGCCGGGTTGGGCATGCGTTTTTCCGATATCCTCGTCCAGGTTTCAGGAGGCAGTATGTTCCTTCTGCTCTTCCTGACCATGATCGCATCCCTCATCCTCGGGCTTCCGCTCCCGCCGGTTACCTGCTATTTGATCCTTGCAGTACTGGCTGCACCGGCACTCGTCAAGGCAGGTGTCACACCTATGGCTGCCCATCTTTTCTGCTTCTTCTTCGGCGCTCTGGGAAACATCAGCCCACCCGTGGCACCCACTTCTTTTGCGGCTGCAGGGATTGCTGAGACAGACCCGGTCAAAACCACCAACCTGACGTTCCTCTATTCTTTGCCATCTTTTCTGGTACCGTACCTCTACATTTACTCGAATCAGCTTCTCCTGATGGGACCGCCTCTGTCCATCATCGGACCCGTTCTGTCTGCGTTCATCGGCCTCGCCTGCATGGCGATCATGTTCCACGGTTATCTGTTCCGCCCACTCTCCTGGAGCGAGAGAACACTTTATATGATAGCGGGCTTCTTCCTCGTGTATCCGCACTGGATCACTGATATTATCGGGTACGCCCTGATCGCCCTGCTGACCTCATGGCAGATTCCCGCAATAAAGGCGAACAAGGCAAAGAAGAGAGCGGCGGCCGCTTAGCATCCCATTTCGTTTCTCTGGGTCTTCACGTACAGAGAAACTACTACGAGGAGTAAGGAGACATAGCATGAAGATAATAGACGTGCACAACCATCTCTACCCCAAGCCCTGGATGGACTATCTCGAAGGGAGGAAAGGCTCCCCGACCATGAAGCGCACCGGTCCAACCAATTTTATTTTTTCCCATCAGGGAATGCGCCTTGCGACAGTCTCAAAGCCGGGCCATTATGATTGGGAGCCGCGCATCAAAGACATGGACAGCTACGGCATCGATGTCCAGATGGTGAGTTTGACCACACCGGGCGTGGAGCTGTTTCCGAGAGCCGATGGCGTCATGTGGGCAAAAAAAATAAACGATTACCTAGCCGAGGCATGCAGGAAATACAAAGGCCGTTTCTTTGCGCTCGCCACACTGCCCTATCAGGATGTCAAGGCATCAGTAAAAGAACTGGACAGGGCTTACCGGGAACTCGGGGTAAAAGGCGTCACTATCTTCTCCAACCTTGCAGGCAAGCCAATTTACTCGAAAGAATTCCTGCCCATTTACGAGGCAGCGGCAAGCCTCGACCTCCCCTTCTTCGTGCATCCTGCGCCGCCGCTAACCACAGACGCAATGAAAAAAGCTCGTATGCCTTTGCCCCTTTACGGCTTTATCCTCGACACGACCATGGCAGTTACCGGCCTCATCTTCGAAGGTGTCATAGAGCGATTCCCGAAATTAAAAGTCATCCATGCGCATCTCGGCGGAGTCTTTCCGTATATGGTGGGCAGAATCGACGACTGTTTCAACACGTACCAGAAGGATTTTGGCTATTCACTTTCAAAGCCGCCCTCCGAGTACTACAAGAAGAATGTCTGGGTCGATACGATCTCTTTCCACCTGCCCGCGATGAAATGTTGCATCGACTACATGGGCGTCGATCGCCTTCTCATCGGAACCGACTACGCCCATCCGATCGGGGGACCGGAAAGAGTCGCCAAATTTGTCAAAGCACTAAAACTGCCCAAAGACGACGTTGAGAAGATATTCTGGAAAAACGCAGCAAAGCTGTTCAAGCTGAAGGGAGTGTGAGAAAAAAACGTTACGAGTCGCACGTTGCGAGTTTCGAGTTTGAGACTCCTTCTTCCTGCTTTGAACGCTTGATCACCCGCAAACGGGTGCCCGGGATTTGTTTAGGATTTCGATATCAGGATTTCGAATTTGCTTCCAAGAAGCGGGCGCGTAGCTCTCTCATTGACATGCCTGCGATTTCGGAAATACTGGCATTACCTATTTCCTTGAGAATTTTCTGCCGCGTCTTGCGATCCCCTACCCTCTCTATCAGGAGCTTGCGTAGCCTGCCCACCTTTGTAACATAGCGCGCAAGGTCCTTCGGAAGCTGTCTCTCGATCTCCTGCCTGAGCCTGCGCGCAAGCATGGGTAGCATCCCGGACGTAGAAATTGCTACCAGGATGGGGTCGCGCCTCACGACAGCAGGCACTATAAAATCGCAAAGATCAGGACTATCCGCTACATTGACCGGTATTCTCTTATCCTTGGCGTCCCGGCTTACCCGCTTATTTGTGGCTTCATCGTTCGTGGCAGCAAAAGCGAGCGTCGCGCCTTCGAGGTCGGCTGGTTGGTAGGCCCTCACCTTAAGCTTGATTTTCTTCATTTCCCCTAGTGCACGGAGCCCCGTGCACGCGCTCGGGCTGACAACCCGTACGTTCGCTCCACATGTGAGCAGCGCCCGTACTTTCCGCTCCGCAACAGGGCCGCCGCCGATGACGACGCAGCAGCTTCCGCTAAGGTCAAGAAAGAGGGGGTAGTAGGGACTCGCCTTCAAGCGCACGCTCTCCTGGTGCTTACCGCAAATTCCAATATCTAATATCTAAATCCTAAACAATTTCAAATATCAAATATCCCAAACTGGGGAACGGGCCCGGTTGCACCTGAAATTTTGGTCATTCGCTCTTGTTTGGAATTTCGAAATCAGGATTTAGAATTTGTTTTGTCCTGATACATTATTGTGAGTGGAAGAGGTATGCGCAATCTGATCGCGCCTTCGTGCGGACAGGCCTCAACGCACGCATTGCAGTGCCAGCACTCATCTTTATAGGTGACCGCAGGGATTTCACCTATGACCGACCCGTAGAAAACATCGCTCGGACAGGCATCGGCGCATTTGCCGCAATGTTTGCATTTATCTTTGTTGATCACAGGCGGCATATCTTTACCCCGAATCCCAATATCTAGTGTCTAAATCCTAAACAATACCAACTATTCCAAAAAAGAGATGCTTCAGCCCCGGCGGCGTGATCTGGAATTTTGGAGTTTGGATATTGTTTAGGATTTCGATATTCGATATTAGATATTGGAATCGTCCTTCTTACCGCTTTCACTTCCGTATGGTTCTCCATTCCATCACAGGTTTGCCGTCCACCTTCTTCACGACCAGCAGTTTTTCGAGGAGCGGATTGGTGAAGGGATAGTCCACCCTGTTATGTTTCCCCCGCGTCTCCTTTCGCTCGCTCGCCGCCAGGAACGTAAGCTCTCCGATTTCGATGAGGTTAAGCACCTCCAGAGCGCGGGTCAGCTCGTGAGGGTTACAGGCCATCATGCTCCCGTAGGCCTTCTGTCGTAGCTTCAGCAACGCACGATATCCCGCCTCAAGGAAGGTTGCGGAGCGCACCGGTCCTGCATAATCCCACATGAGCTGCTGAAGTAACGTGTTTGCTTCCTGCCAATCAGGCCCGTCCCGTCTCTGTCTCAGCGAGCTGACAAGGCCCTTCATTCCATCAACGGACGACCCTATGGCATCATCCCCTATGTGTCCGCGCCCTTTTATGTAGGTTGCTGCGCTCTCTCCTGCGATCCATCCAAAGACCGCTGCGCCGGAGATACCACCGAAAAACTCGTCGCCCGCAGCGTACAGCCCTGGTAAGGAAGCTTCCGCCCGTTCATTGTAAAGAATGCCGCCTCTCGGGAATAGTTCGTACTCATACGTAGTGAACTCCACCGGGTTCTTCCTGATATCAATCCCTTCCTCATCCAGGTTATTGAGCAGCGGCGCATTGGCCTCATGCCTGAGCCAATAGAGCATGTACTCCAGGCCTTCGTCTGAAAGCCCGTTGCAATCCATGTAGATCGGTCCCCTGCCGGACTTCTTGTAATCGATAAATATATCCTGGTACACATCGACCACGGGGTCACCGTATTTGTTGTTGGGCTTATCAACAAAGGGCCCCACCGGTCTGCCCGCTGGATCTCTCAGGACACCTGCCCACGTGGCTTTACCGGCTTTCGCCATATATTTGGGGCCGCACCTGAGCATCGGTACTTCTATGCTCGCCAGCTCTGCCCCCGCCCTGTAGGCCATGGCTCTGCCGTCTCCCACCGACGTGGGAGAGAGGCGCGTATTGAACATTCTCGCAGGCGTCGAGGCCGGGTAAAGGCGCATCACAGAACCGGTGCTCATAATAACCGCCTTTGCCTTTACGACAATAACCTCGTCCTCGCGTGTGTTGACCCCTACAGCGCCGCCGATCAGCCCATGTGAACGTAGCAACTCGAAGCACATGATCCTGTTAAGAATCTTGGCGCCACGTTTTTCGGCCTCTCTTGTCAGAATCTTCTTCTGCTCCTTGCCGGCGTAATGGAGATGGGTGAGCACGTCGCCGGGGAATCCGTGGCCTGCAAACTCGTACGCGCCGTTGTACTTCATGGGAATGCCCCATTGATCCCACAGCTTGACAACTTCGTACGATCTCTCGAACCAGGTCCGGATGAAAGTGCGCGGCCTCAAGCCCCCCTGCTGACCTCGCTGAAAGTCGGCGAGTATGGGTTCGATGTCGGGACCGTGGACCTCCGGGATGTAGCACATGAAATGATCGTTGCCCATGCCGCCGGAGCCGCTGTAGAGCACATTCGACTTCTCCGCAACGATCACCTCCGCGCCACCATCGGCCGCGCGTATGGCCCCCATAAGTCCCGCTATCCCGCCGCCGATGCAGAGCACGTCCGTCTCGATGTGGCGCTCTTTGAATTCGATCTTACCCATGACAAACCATACTAATCGGAGCAGCTCTGGGTTGTCAAGCGAAACGTGCTCCAGCGAGAGGTGTGTACAATGGCTGCTACAACCATTTTTCTTGACAACCTTTTGTAACTAGGGTACTTAATTTTGTACAATGAGGAACGAGGTTTCTGGTGGTGACCGGTCTAATAATATCGCGCGAGGAGGTTGAACATGGCCGACAAGCAGGGCATTGATTGGACGACGTTGTGGAAAAAAGATGATTGGATGTCCGTCTGGATCGGTTTCATTATCATTATCGTCTTCATTGCCGGTCTGACGTTCAAGCTCCCGAGCTGG